>DASYWD010000275.1 GCA_035936415.1 Longimicrobiaceae bacterium | reverse complement strand
CCTCAGCGCACGCGCCGCGCGGCCCCGCCCTCCACCGTCCACACCGCCGCGCTCCCCGGCTCCGGCCCGCGCCGCACCGTGAAGTGCGCCGGCGCCCCGGGTGCGAGGTAGAGCCGCCCCCCCGCGTCCGCGGCGAGCATCTCCGGGGCCGGGTGCACGAAGAGCCCGGCCGCCTCCACCGTGTCGCGCGCCACGGTCTCGGCCAGGTCGCCCACCTCCGCCACCGCCCCGCCGGTCCGCGCCGGGGCGTCCGCGTAGTCCACCGCCAGGTCCGCCCGGAAGGGTCCCGACCCCGGGAGCACCACCCGCCCCCCTCGCACCAGCAGGTCGCTGGCCCGCCGGCCGTTCTCCGGGAGGGCCTCGTACGCCGCGGGGTCCGCGGCCGCGTACGCCCCGGTGGCGATGGCGTCCAGCGCCGCCAGGATCGCCACGAAGTTCACGCGCCGCAGGTACTGCTTCTCCGGGTCGCCGCGCCACCCGCCGGACTCGATCAGCACCGTGCTCGTCCCCCAGCGCTGCATGGCGTCGCCGAAGGCCCGGGGGTTGTAGGTGTCGTCGTAGCGGGTGACGTGCCCCGCCACCAGCGGCTCCACCGCGCCCCGGACGACGGCCGCCACCCGCTTCGCCCGCGCCCGGGTGGGGTTGTCGGAGCGCGCGGCGTCGAAGGGCGGGGCGAGGAGGGCGATGGCGGCCAGCCGGTCGCGGCTGCTCCCCACCCGGGCGCGCACGTCCTGGTCGTGCAGGTTGAAGCCGAACTCCGGGCGGAAGCTCCGCTGCAGCTCGGCGAGCGCCCGCCCTTCCGGGGTCGCCAGGGCGCGGGCGTCGCGGTTGACGTCGATCCCCTGGGCGTTGCGGCGCTCGAAGCGCTCCGCCCCGTCCGGGTTCAGCATGGGGACGGCCACCACTGTGAGCCGCTCCGCCAGCCGCCGCGCCAGGGGGTGCTCCGGCGCCTCCGCGAGGAAGCGGAGCACGTCCGCCAGCGCCAGGGTGGCGGTGGACTCGTCGCCGTGCATCTGCGACCAGAGGAGCACCCGCGTGGGCCCGCGCCCGTACCGCACCGCGTGGATCGGCCGCCCCTCGGCGGAGCGGCCCGCCTCCTCGCGCGCCAGCCCCGGCGCCCCGTCCACCACCGGCCCGAGCGCGTCCCACAGCTCGCGGTGCGTGAACCGCCGCGTGGCGAGGGCCTCCACCCGGTGCCGCTCCTGCAGCTCCGTCAGCTCCCGGGCCCTGCGCTCCGCCTCCGCCGGGTCCACCGGCACGGCGCTCCCCGGGGGCGGCGCGGGCGCGCAGGTGGCCAGGAGGAGCAGGGAGAGCGCGGGAACGAAGGTGCGTCGCATGGGTCGCGTTCAGCGGTTCGGGTTCGGCCGGTCGCCGACGTGGAGGCGCCACCGGCCATCCTGGGGCACCGTGGCCGGCCACGCAAGAGCGTGCCGGTACGGGGGTTGCGCGGGAGCGCCCGGCGCGGGCGCGGCACTCCCGCGGGAACCGGAGCGACAGAGGGACCCCATGAGGCAGCTCAGGACGCACGACGAGGCGGACGCGGCCTTCCGGGAGGAGGTGGCTCTCCTCTACAAGCACAGCACCCGCTGCCCCGTCAGCCTGATGGCGCACGAGGAGGTGGAGCGCTTCCGCCAGGCGCACCCGGAGGTCCCCGTGTACCTGGTGGACGTGGTCCTGGGCCGCCCCGTCTCGCGGCACGTGGCCGAGCGCACGCGGGTCGTGCACCACTCGCCGCAGGCCATCCTCCTCCGCGGCGGCGAGCCCGCCTGGGACGCCTCGCACTTCGGGATCACCGCGGAGGCGCTGGAGCAGGCGCTGGCGGCCGCGGAGCGGCAGGCGCGGTGACGGATGCCGCGGGGCCGGCCGGGGAGCGCCGGACCCTGGCCGCGCTCTGGCTCCTGGTGTTCGCCGTCACGAGCCAGGCCATGATCCTGGCGCCCATCCTCCCCCGCATCGCCGAGCAGCTCCGCGTCCCGGTCACGCGGCTGGGGCTGCTGGTGACCGCCTACTCCGTCGCCGTGGCCGCGGTGGCGCTCGTGGCCGGCCCGGTGTCCGACAAGGTGGGTCGGCGCCGGATGCTCCTGGTGGGGGCGGCGGCCATGACCGTGGGGCTGGCGCTGCACGCGGCGGCCCGCGGGTACCCGGGGCTGCTGGCGGTGCGCGTCCTCACCGGCGCGGGGGGCGGGGTGCTGACCGGCGCCACCGCCGCGTACGTAGCCGACGCCTTCCCCCCGGAGCGGCGCGGCCGGGCCAACGGCTGGGTGACGAGCGGGATGGCGGTGGGGCAGGTGGTGGGGATCCCGCTGGGGACGGTGCTGGCGGCCGGGTGGGGCTTCCGGACGCCCTTCCTCTTCTTCGCCGCGGCGATGGCGCTCGCCTGCGCGATGGTGTGGCGGTGGGTGCCGCAGCCGGAGGTGCGTCGTGAGCCGGAGCCGCTGGATCCCGCCGCGGTGGCGGCGCGCTACGGGGCGCTCCTCCGCGATCCTCGGGTGGGGGTGGCGGTCGCCGCCTTCGGCGCCACGCTGCTGGGGACGACGCTCTACACCCTCTTCCTCCCCACCTGGCTGGAGCGGGCCCGCGGGCTCACGCCGCGGGAGGTGGCGCTCCTCTTCGCCGCGGGCGGGGTGGCGACGGCGCTCGCCGGGCCGGCCGCGGGGCGGCTCTGCGACCGGGTGGGGAGGAAGCGGACGGCGGTGGCGGCCACCC
>DASYWD010000274.1 GCA_035936415.1 Longimicrobiaceae bacterium | reverse complement strand
TTCGCGCAGCATTCCGATGATCTGCTCGACCGTGTGTCTCTTGCGATGCATTTCGAAGTCCTCCTCGGCCTCCCGGCCGTGTGGACTCCCATTCTAACTGGTCTCACCCGCGGGGGGCACTCCAGCCACCCTCTCCCAAGTCTGGGAGAGGGGATGAACTGTCCGTAGCCGTCAGCCCTCTCCCGCATGCGGGGGAGGGTGGCGAGCCTAAAGCGAGCCGGGTGGGGGCCTCACGGGAGGGGTCCGCCGCGGCAGCCTGGTCACCCCATCAGCGTCGCCATGATCGCCTTCTGTACGTGCAGGCGGTTCTCGGCTTCGTCCCAGACGCGGGAGCGGGCGCCCTCGATCACCCCGTCCGTGACCTCCTCGCCGCGGTGGGCGGGGAGGCAGTGGAGGAAGATGGCGCGCTCGGAGGCCGTGTCCATCATCTCCTCGCTCACGCAGTAGCCTGCGAAGTCGCGCATCCTCTTCGCGGTCTCCTCCTCCTGGCCCATGGAGGTCCACACGTCGGTGTTCACCACGTCGGCGCCCTCGACGGCCTCGCGCGGGTCGCTGGTGGTGAGGATGGTGGCGGCGCCCTTCGCGCGCTCCAGGATCTCCGCGTCGGGCTCGTACCCCTGCGGGAAGGCCAGGCGCAGCTCGAAGCCGAAGCGGTAGGCGGCGTTCAGCCAGGAGTTCGCCATGTTGTTGCCGTCTCCCACCCACGCCACCTTCACCCCGGAGAGGTCGTCGCCGAAGTTCTCGCGGATGGTCTGCAGGTCGGCCATGATCTGGCAGGGGTGCAGCAGGTCGGTGAGCCCGTTGATGACCGGGACGGAGCCCCACTCCGCCAGCTCCTCCGGCTCGGCCTGGTCGAAGGTGCGGATCATGATCCCGTCCACGTAGCGCGAAAGGACCCGCGCGGTGTCGCGGATGGGCTCGCCGCGGCCCAGCTGGATGTCGCGGGAGGAAAGGAAGAGGGCGTGCCCGCCGAGCTGGAAGGTACCCACCTCGAAGGAGACGCGGGTCCGGGTGGAGCTCTTGGCGAAGACCATCGCGAGCGTCTTCCCCGCGAGCGGCTTCTCGGTGTACTCGCCGCGCTTCATGCGGGCGGCGAGGTCCAGGATGTCGTACAGCTCCTCCCGGGAGAAGTCCGGGATGGCGAGGAAGTGGCGCGTCTGGTTCCGGCTCATTGCGGGATCTGCGCTGGAGGTGTCGGTCGCCGGCCGCGGGGGCCGGCCCGGTCGCGCGGGAAGATAGCACGCCCCTCCGGCCCCGACCACACCCCCGCGCGGACCCTTCCAGGCGCGATGGCGTATTAGGCCCCTGCGCCCCGCGCCGGCCGTCCGCCCCCCCGGCGGCCCCTGCTTCCCTCAGCTTCGACACCGGACCCATGAAGCGGATCCTCGCCCTGTTCTCCCTCCTCGCCGCCGGGCTGGCGGCGTGCGACAAGGACCCTGTCGGGCCCGCGCCCAGGCGCCTCACGGTGGGGGAAGAGGTCCAGCTCAACGTCCAGTTCGACGACAACTGCGGCAAGGCGGTCCTCCGCACCGGGCGGGTGGTCGCGGTGTCCCAGCGCGCCATCGTCGTGGACGACACCGGCAACCCGGCGGGCGGCTTCACGGAGGCCGACTACCAGGCGCTCGCCGAGCAGTACGACCGGCTCGTCTGGCCGGTGGCGACCCGGAACTTCGGGGAGCCGCACGACATGGACCGCAACGAGCGGGTGATCGTCTTCTTCACCCGGGCCATCAACGACCTCACGGCTCCGGGCGCGTCGTCGTTCGTCAACGGGCTCTTCTACTCGCGCGACCTCTTCCCCAGGAAGCAGACCAAGGCCCTGGGCGCCTGCGCGTCCAGCAACGAGTCGGAGCTGCTGTACATGCTGGTCCCGGACCCGGCGCGGGGGGGGGTGTTCACGAAGGAGAACGTCCTCCGGGGGACGCTGGGGGTGATGGCGCACGAGACACAGCACCTGATCAGCGCCTCCCGGCGCCTGTACAAGCTGAGCACGCCGGGCGACGGGTGGAACGAGGTGGTATGGCTGAACGAGGGACTGAGCCACATCGCGGAAGAGCTGGTCTTCTACGAGGCGGGCGGGCTGGGGCCCCGGCGCAACCTGGACCGCCCGACGCTCCAGTCGTCCAGGACGTACGCGGACGCGTTCAATGCCTACATGGCCCAGAACACCGGGCGCCTGCAGAGCTTCTACCAGGATCCCGAGCGCAACTCGCCGTACGAGACCGACGACGACCTTGCGACGCGCGGCGCGATCTGGAACTTCCTGCGCTATGCGGCGGACCGCCGCGCGGGCGACGACCGTGCGCTCTGGCACGCGCTGGTCAACTCCTCCCAGACGGGGATGGCGAACCTGCGCTCCGCGTTCGGCACGGATCCGGTCCCGCTCTTCCGCGACTGGGCGGTCTCGCTGTACCTGGACGACGCGGTCCCCGGCGCGGAGGCGCGCTTCACGCAGCCGAGCTGGAACTTCCGCTCCATCTTCCTGAACGGGATCCCTCTGCGGACGCGGCGGCTCACGGAGGGCGCGACGACCGCCTTCTCGCTGGACGCGGGCGGCGCGGCGTACCTCCGCTTCGGAGTGGGCGCCGGGCGCGCGGAGCTGCGTGCCACCTCCGGCGGCGCGGCGCCCTCC
>DASYWD010000273.1 GCA_035936415.1 Longimicrobiaceae bacterium | reverse complement strand
GTCAGCAGATCTTCCGCGGGCGCGAGGAGGCAGAGGTGCTGGCGGAGCACTACCGTCTGGAGTACAACCATGTGCGACCGCACAGCGCGCTCGGCTACAAGACTCCGGCGCGCTTTGCGGCGCAGTGGGAGCCGGCCAACGTGGCCTCTGCGCCTGCGGCGCTCCGGCCTTCGCCGACTCCCCCTGCTGAGGGGAAGATGAAGAACGTTTTACAACCAGCACTCCCATAACCACTGGTACCGCCAGCGGGGGCTACTCATGGCGGCTCTCAGGCCGCCGGGTGAGGGCCACCTCGCACTCACCCACTCTCCCCCCTCCGCCGCTCCAGCGGCTCGTCCTCCCAGGAGAGCGGGTCCTCGATGGGCTCCAGGTGGGTGAAGACGGTGCTGTTGGGGACGACACCGCGGATCTCCTCCTCCAGGTCCTCCAGGTAGTCGTGGCCTCGTTGCACCGTCCACTCGCCGGGGACGAGCACGTGCAGCGAGACGAAGCGGCGCGCGCCGGCCTGCCGCGTCCGCAGCGCGTGGAACTGCACCCCGTCTTCCGTGTGCGCCGCCAGCACGGCGCCGATGCTGCGGCGCTCCCCCTCCGGGAGCGCGGTGTCCAGCAGCCCCAGCATCGAACGCCGCAGCAGTTCGACACCGGCCCGCACCACGTTCAGCGCCACCGCGATGGCGATCAGCGGGTCCAGCACGTTCCACCCCGTCGCGGCGGCGGCCCCCACCCCCAGGATCACCCCCACCGAGGTCCACACGTCCGTCATCAGGTGTTGCGCGTCCGCCTCCAGCGTGATGGAGTGGTAGCGCCGCCCCGCCGTGAAGAGCACCCGCGCCACGGCCAGGTTGATCACCGATGCCGCCGCGGAGATGGCGAGCCCCACCCCAACCTCCTCGATGGGGCGCGGGTCGAGGAGCCGCGGCACCGCCGTCGCGAGGATGCTGGCGGCGGCGACCACCACCAGCGCCCCCTCGAAGCCGCTGGAGAAGTACTCCGCCTTGGTGTGCCCGTACGCGTGCTCCTCGTCCGCCGGCCGGGCCGCCACCGAAAGCGCGATGAGCGCCACGACGGCCGCCACCAGGTTCACCAGCGACTCCAGCGCGTCCGACAGCAGGCCCACCGACCCGGTGAGCACGTACGCGCCCCCCTTCAGGCCGATGGTCGCCAGTGCGGCGGCGATGGAGATCAGCGCATAGCGCTTCAGCGACTGCTGCGGCAACGGTGCATTCCGGGTCGGGTGGCGGTGGGGGGAAGGTAGTGCGGGAGTGCGAAAGCGCGAAAGTGCGAGGTGCGCGGTGGTGCCTCCCCTGCCGTCCCTCTCTAGTGCCATTCCGGCAGGCGCGTTACCTTTTCCATCCGAGCCGGCCCCGTCCGGCGCGACCGCAACCGACACCGAACCGAGCCCCACGAATGGCCGACGCCACGCTGCAGCGCACCCCCCTGCACGGGGAGCACCTCGCCCTCGACGCGAAGATGGTCCCCTTCGCCGGGTACGAGATGCCCGTGCAGTACCCCTCCGGGATCACCGCCGAGCACAACGCCGTGCGGCAGGCGGCGGGGCTCTTCGACGTGTCCCACATGGGCGAGTTCGTGGTACGCGGCGAGCGGGCGCTGGACTTCGTGCAGCACGTCTCCACCAACGACGCCTCGAAGCTGGAGGTGGGGCAGGCGCAGTACTCCACTCTCCTGAACGACGACGGGAAGCTGCTGGACGACCTGCTCGTCTACCGCTACCCGGGCCACTACATGCTGGTGGTCAACGGCGCCAACCGGGACAAGGACTGGGCCTGGGTCTCCCGCTTCGCCGCGGAGTTCGGGGTGGAGCTCGCGGACCGCACCGATGACATCGCCCTCCTCGCCCTCCAGGGGCCGAAGGCGCAGCAGATCCTGACGAAGCTGACCGACGCCGACCTGGATGCCATCCGCTACTACCGCTTCATGGAGGGGACGGTGGACGGGGTGCCCGCCACCATCTCACGCACGGGGTACACGGGCGAGGACGGCTTCGAGCTGTACGTGGACGCGGCGGACGCGCCGGCGGTCTGGCGGCGGATCCTGGACGCCGGCGCGGGGGAGGGGGTCCTCCCGGCAGGGCTCGGCTGCCGCGACTCGCTCCGGCTGGAGATGGGGTACGCGCTCTACGGCAGCGACCTGGACGAGGGGACCACGCCGCTGGAGGCCGGGCTGGGGTGGGTGGTGAAGCTGGACAAGGGCCCCTTCGTGGGGCGCGAGGCGCTCCAGCGGCAGAAGGAGGCGGGGGTCCGGCGGCGGCTGGTGGGCTTCGTCCTCAAGGAGCGCGGCTTCCCGCGCCACGGCTACCCGGTGAGCGTGAACGGAGAGCGGGCGGGCGAGGTCACCAGCGGTGTGCTCAGCCCCACGCTCGGCTACGGGATCGGGATGGCGTACGTGCCGGCGGAGGCGGCGAAGCCGGGGACGGAGATCGGGATCGTGATCCGCGACCGCGCCGTCCCGGCCGAGGTCGTGCGCCCGCCGTTCCACAAGGGCGGGAGCGTCCACTCCTGAGCGCCGGCCAGGCCGTATCCGTTAGAACAGACCGTCGGAAGGACAGGGGGAGAGTGTCAGAGACCGTCGTCGTCACCACCGAAGACCTGGAGCCCGCGGTGCGGCTCCGCGCCGCCTACGAGGAGCTGGGCCTCCACGTGGAGCTGCTCACCTCCGGCGAGGGGCTCGCCGACGTCCCGGGCGAGCCGGTGCTCCTGGTGGTCACCGGGGGGCTGCGGGAGCGCCGCGCCCGCTCGCTCGTCGCGCAGGCGCGGGAGCGGGGACGGATCCCCGTGATCGGGCTCGTGGAGGACACGGAGCCGCTGAACCGCGACGCCTGCCGCGAGCTGGGGATCTCCGAGTGCTTCTCCAAGCCGGTGGACGTGGACGAGGTGGTGCTCGTTTCCCGGCGGCTGGTGCAGCGCGAGCAGCTCCGCGAGATCACCGGGATCGTCGGCGAGACGGAGGCCATGGAGGAGGTGCTGGAGCGCGTCGTCCAGATCGCCCCCACCGACGCCACCGTGCTGATCCAGGGGGAGAGCGGCACGGGGAAGGAGCTGGTTGCCCGGGGGATCCACGCGCTCTCCCGGCGCCGCCACCGCCCCTTCATCGGCGTGAACGTCGCCGCCCTCCCCGAGACGCTGCTGGAGTCGGAGCTGTTCGGGCACGAGAAGGGCGCCTTCACGGGGGCGGCCTCGCTCCGCAAGGGGCTCTTCGAGTTGGCGAACGGCGGCACCATCTTCCTGGACGAGATCGGGGAGATGCCGCTCACCACGCAGACCAAGCTCCTGCGCGTGCTGGAGGAGCGGGAGTTCCGGCGGGTGGGCGGCGAGGAGGAGCTGCGGGTGGACGTGCGGGTGGTGGCGGCCACCAACCGCGACCTCCGCCAGGAGGTGGGGACGGGCGGCTTCCGCCGCGACCTCTACCACCGCCTGAACGTGCTGCGGATCGAGCTCCCGCCCCTCCGGGAGCGCCGCGCGGACATCCCGCGCCTGATCGAGCGCTTCATCCGCCACTTCAGCGCCACGCACGACCGCCCCTTCCTGGGGATCGACCCGGAGGCGCTGCGGCTGCTGGTCGAGTACGAATGGCAGGGGAACGTGCGCGAGCTGCGCAACATGGTGGAGTCCATGGTGATCCTGGCCCCGGGCCGGGTGATCCGCCCGGAGGACATCCCGCCCGAGGTGCGCCACGGCGGCCGCCGGGGGGGCGCGCTGGTGCCGCTGGTGGAGGCGCGCCCGCACCGCGTGGAGACGAACGGCGACGGGGCACCCAGGGAGCTGGAGTTCATCTTCCGCACCCTGTACGACCTCAAGCTGGACATCGACGACCTGCGCCGCGAATTCGAGGTGTACCGGGAGCGCCACCCGGATCCCTTCCGCCTCCCGGCCCCCCTGCAGCCGGCCGTGATCCCCTTCGCCGAGCTGGCTGGCGGCCCCGCCCCGGCCATCGAGGCCGAGCCGGCGCCGGAGCGCGGAAGCGTGGTCTTCCGCCCCGGGATGACGATGCAGGACCTGGAGCGCGAGGCGATCTCCGCCGCCCTCCGCGAAGCCACCGGCAACCGCCGGAAGGCCGCGGAGATGCTGGACATCGGCGAGCGGACGCTTTATCGAAAGATCAAGGAGTACGGCATCGAGGCGTAGCCGCCGCGCCCGCGGCCGGCCCCCGGCCTGAGACGAACCTCGCCACCTCCGCCATGTCCGCACCCGAGCACCACGTCTTCACCCACCGCGGCGACTCCCGCCCCGAGGTCGATCGGCTGCTCGCGGAGCTGAAGCGCGAGCACGGGCCCGACGTGGACGCCGGCCTCCACAAGTACATGTACGTCACCAAGGCGGACATGACGGTGGTGATGGTGCACGCGGCGGACTCCCCGCTCGCCGCGGCGCTGCGGGGGCGGCCCGGGTGGACGGAGCCGGGGCTCGCCGGCACCAGCTGAGCGTCCCTCCCTCCCGTCAGCGCACCCACACCGGGTGGTCCAGCACGGTTCGGGTCTCCCACCCCGTGCCGGGGCACAGGTGCCGCACGCGGACGCGGTAGCGACCCGCGGGGAGCCCGTCCACCACGGCCTGGTACGTGAAGGTCCCGATCACGTCGGGGCACCCGTCGCCCGTGCGGCGCGCGGTCACGTCCAGCCGCAGGTCGCGGCCGAGCGGCACGAGCACGGCGCTCACGTTCTGGCATGGGTTCGGGGTGCGGATCCGGCCGCGGACGACGATGCGCTTCGCTCCGCCCTGCACCTGTACCTCGGGCGACGAAGACGACGCGGACGTGAGGGCGGCCGGCCGGCCCTCGCCCGACGTGCTGCGCGCGTCGAAGTCCAGCCGCGCCAGGTGAGGCACGGGGAGCGCCAGGTCGGTGCAGGCGGCGATCCCCAGCAGGAGGAGCGCGGCCACGAATCGGGTCACGGAGGCGCCGGCGCGACGGGGAGAGGGTTCGATCCCGGGCATGCAGCACCCGGAGGACGATCCGCGCGGGGCGCCGGTCACGCCCCTCCCGCCTCACCGCACCCGGACGCTCTCCTCCAGCACGGTCTGCGTCTCCCACCCCGTCCCGGGATAGGCGTGCACCACCCGCAGCCGGTACGTCCCCGCGGGGAGCCCCTGCACGGTGGCGTCGTACGCGAAGGCGGCGATCACGTCCGTGCACATCTCCCCCACACGGCGCGCCTCCAGCCGCACCGTGACCTCGCTGCCGCTGCGCTCGGCCGTCCCCGTTATCCGGCGGCACGGGTCCGGCGTCTCCATCCTCCCGGCCACCACGATCCGCCCCGCCTCGCCCCGGGCGCTCACGCCGGTGGGCGCGGGTGGGCCGGGCTGCTCGGGCGCCGCCGGCTCGATCTGCCGCGCGGCCACTTCCACGCGCACGGTGTCGGCGGGGGTCTGGCTCCCGGAGCCGTCGCCCGGGGCCGGGTTCGCGGTCGCGGTGCACCCGGCGAGGGCCAGGATCAGCAGGACGGTGAGCAGGCGCATGGGTCGGCTCCGGATCAGGGTGTTTCCCGGGAGGCTCGCGGCAAGGTGCGTTCCCGGACCGCCGGGCCGGGCTCGTTTGCGCGGGTGCGACGTTGACATTACCCTTCCCGGGCCAGGTGTTTCCTTCAACCGTCCCTCCGGTCCCGTGCATTCACAGAGCGCAAAGCTGCGCGCCCTCGCCGACAAGTGGGCGAACGTCCCGGCGGGTGAGCGGGCCAACCTGCAGTCCTACCTCCTCGACCTCACGGACGCGCTCGGCGTCGGCCAGCCGCAGCCTCGCGGCTCGGGCTACGAGTTCGAGTACCCGATCCCGACCACCGACCGGAAGACGGGGAAGCAGTCCACCCACTTCGTGGACCTGTACCGGGTGGACCACTTCGTCCTGGAGGGGAAGGACCCCGGCGGCGACGGGGCGGGGGAGACGGCCCTCCGGAAGGCCTACGCGCAGGCGAAGCACTACACCGTGGACCTGCCGCACGCCCCTCCTCCGTACCTCCTGGTGCTGGACGTGGGGCGGACGCTGCTGGTGTGGGACCGCTGGTCCGGCACCTACGGGGGGTTCAACCTGGCGCGGCGCATCGACCTCCGCACCCTCGCCGATCGCCCGGACGAGATCGAGCTCCTCCGCGCGCTGTGGGAGAGCCCCGGCTCGCTGGACCCGCGCGGGCGCGCGGCGGCGGTCACGCGCGAGGTGGCCGCCCGGCTGGCGGAGCTTTCTGCGTCCCTGGAGGACCGGGGGCACGACCCGGAGGCGGTCGCCCGGTTCCTCATGCGCTGCGTCTTCACCATGTTCGCGGAGGACGTGGAGCTGCTCGCCGGGAAGCCGTTCCAGACGGCGCTCGCCGAGTACCGCGAGGACCCGGCGGAGTTCGCCGCCACCATGGAGGAGCTGTGGCGGGCCATGGACGAGGGGCGCCGCTTCGGGCTCAAGAAGCTGCTCCGGTTCAACGGGCACTTCTTCAAGGACGCCTCTACGCTGCCGCTGACCCGGGCGGACCTGGCGGTGCTGTACGAGGCGGCAAAGGCGGACTGGCGGCAGGTGGAGCCCACCATCTTCGGCACGCTCCTCACCCGCGCGCTCGACCCGAAGGAGCGCCACCGGCTGGGGGCCGAGTACACGCCGCGCGGCTACGTGGAGCGCGTGGTCCGGCAGACCGTGGAGGTGCCCGTCCGCGAACGCTGGGAGCCGGTGCAGGCGGAGGTCATCCAGCTCCTCGAATCCGGGAAGAAGAAGGACCGGGCGACGGCGGAGAAGCGGCTGCGGGAGTTCCACTCCTGGCTCAAGTCCCTGCGCTTCCTCGACCCGGCCTGCGGGAGCGGCAACTTCCTGTACGTGACGCTGCACGCCGTGAAGCGGATCGAGCTGGAGGTGCTGCGCGAGCTGTGGAAGCTCGTCCACCAGGCGGAGATCGGGATCCTGGAGAAGGCGGAGGGGGCGGAGCTGGGCGTGGAGGAGGTGGGACCGTGGCAGTTCCACGGGATCGAGATCAAGCCGTGGGCGCGGGAGATCGCGGAGCTGACGCTGTGGATCGGCTATCACCAGTTCTGGACGGAGCACCACCAGGGCACCAACCCGCCCGAGCCGGTATTGAGGGACACGGGGACGCTGGAGCAGCGCGACGCCGTGCTCGCGTGGGACGAGATCGTGGAGGTGCCGGAGAAGTCGCGCCTCGATCCGACGCCGCGGATAAAGCATCCGGTGACGGGCAAGCTGGTGCCCGATCCGGAGGCGCGGCTTCCGTACTATGAGTATCGCGGGGCGCGGCAGGCGGAGTGGCCCGAGGCGGATTTCATCATCGGGAACCCGCCGTACATGGGACAGACTTGGCAGCGCGAGGCGTTCGGGGATGGCTATGTTGATGCTCTGCGCTTAATCTACCATGACCTTCCAGATGCTGCCGACTACGTGACCTACTGGTTCTACCGCGCAGCTAAAGTGGTTGCCTCGGGCGAGACAATGCGGGCTGGCCTAATCACTACAAAGGCTATCACACAGAAACAGAACCGGCAGGCAATCGCACAGGCTGCGGTAGAAGGGGCTGGAGTTGTGTGGGCGATCCCCAACCATCCCTGGGTTGACGAAGCCGGGAGTGCGGATGTTCGCGTCGCTATGATCGTTCTTGAAAAGGAGCCGATCACGTCCGCCTCGCTCGTCGAAGTCGATTACGCGGGGAAAGTTGTGCGTGAAGTAGCGTCGCAGCGCCTCAATCCTGATCTCTCCGCTCACATTGATGTAACCGCTGCCGCAGGACGCCCGCTCCTCGCTAACAGCGGCTTGTCAGCGACGGGGTTTAAGTTGCATGGTGCCGGCTTCATCTTACAGGCCAGCGAGGCCGAGCGATTGCTTTCAGTTGCTCAGCAGAACCGTGAGATCATTCGGCCGTACCTGAACGGGAAGGACTTGGCTCAGCGTCCGCGAGGTGTGTATGTAATGGATTTCGCGACACGCGAAGAGGGGGAGGCACGCCAATACCCGCTTCTGTTTGATATTCTCCGTGATCGGGTCAAGCCAGAACGCGATTCGAACAACGACCTGAGTCGTCGCGCGTACTGGTGGCGTTTCGGCAGGACAAACACGCAGCTGAGAATGGCTGTGGACGGGCTGTCTCGCTATATCGTCACTCCAGAGACGGCAAAGCATCGATTCTTTGTCTTTCTAGATCAAGCGGTTGCTCCAGACAACAAGCTAGTCTGCATCGCGTTCGATGACGCCTATTTTCTAGGCGTCCTATCGGCCGGCATTCACACGGGCTGGGCCCTTGCCTCTGGTGGTCGCCTCGGAGTAGGAAACGATCCGGTCTACGTTAAGTCCGCGACCTTTGACGCGTTTCCGTTCCCCGACCCTCCGAAGCACCTGCGCGAGCGGATCGCGCTGATGGCCGAAGCGCTGGACCAGCACCGCAAGGACGCGCTGGCCCGCGACGAGCGGGTGACGATGACGGGGATGTACAACGTGGTGGAAAAGCTGCGGAGCGGCGAGGCCCTCACCGCGAAGGAGCGCGAAGTCCACGAGATCGCCGCCTGCGGTGTGCTGCGCGACCTGCACGACGCGCTGGACGCGCTGGTGGCGGAGGCGTACGGCTGGCCCTGGCCCATGGAGCGCGACGAGATCCTGGAGCGCCTCGTCCGTCTGCACGACGAGCGTGTGGAGGAGGAGAAGCAGGGCCGCGTCCGCTGGCTGCGCCCGGAGTACCAGGTCCCGCGCTTCGGCAAGGGCGAGGCCGAGGCACCAGCGCCGGAGCTGGCGCTTCCCGCCGCGAAGGGAAGGGCCGCCCCCGCGGCGGACGGCAGGCGCCCCTGGCCCGCCAGCGCCGTGGAGCAGATCGCCGCGGTGAAGGCCGTCGTCTCCGGCGAGCCCGCCACCGCGGAGGAGGCCGCCGCCGCGTTCGCCCGCGCCCCGGTGGAGCTGGTGCGCCGCCACCTCGAGACGCTGGTGCTCGTGGGCGAGGTGCGCCAGAATGAACCGGGCCGTTTCTCGGCCGTCGCCGAGCCACTGTAGGCCGCCCGCGGAACACCACCCCCAACGAGGAGGACCGAATGAGCCAGACCCGACCGAACCGTAGGTGGGCGCTTGCCGGAATCGCCGGTGCCGTCCTCGTGCTCCAGGCGTGCGCCCACGAGCTGGCTCCCGTCGGGCCATCCCTGTCGACGAAGGAGGACCTCTACGCTAACCGGGAGCTGTGGGAGAGCCGTCGCGTCGGCGACTACAGGTACACCATCCAGAGGAGCTGCCGCTGCGAGCCCGAGGTCACCAACCCCGCCCTCGTGGAGGTGCGCGACGGGAAGACGGCCTCCGTCACCGCGCTGGACCCCATGCGGCCCATCCGCACCCAAGTCGTCGACAGCCTGGACAACTTCTGGGAGCTCTTCGACTTCGTCCAGGCCGCGATGGAGCAGGGGCCCGACAAGCTGGTGGCCGAATACGACCCCGAGTGGGGCTACCCCGTGTACCTCTTCGTGGACCCCCGGCGCGACGTCGAGGGCGACGAGCACGGGTTCCAGGTGGAGCGCTTCGAGCCGCTGCGGTAAGGGCACCGGGCGCCGGTGGTGACCGGCGCCCCCCGGCCGTCGTCGAACCGATGCAGCCCGTCCACCCGGCCACGTACCCCGGCAGAGGCGACGACGATGAACCGGATCCCCGCGAAGAACAGGCTCCCGCTGCTCGCCCTTGTCATCCTGGCCCTCCAGGCGTGCTCCGGCGGTCCGTTCGACCCCGGCCAGGGCCGGGCCGAGCTCCGCGCGGCTCGCGCGCGGTGGGAGCGCC
The DNA here is from genome assembly GCA_035936415.1 of Longimicrobiaceae bacterium. Classification (NCBI taxonomy): domain Bacteria; kingdom Pseudomonadati; phylum Gemmatimonadota; class Longimicrobiia; order Longimicrobiales; family Longimicrobiaceae; species Longimicrobiaceae bacterium. The sequence continues at coordinate 14,827 of DASYWD010000273.1, read as the reverse complement.
AGGGAATCAGTGACTACCGGTACACCATCATCAAGGCGTGCGGGGAGTGCATGCCGGAGTCCGTCGCCCCGGCCCGCGTCGAGGTCCGCGGCGGCCGCACGGTCTCCGTCGAGGCACTGTTCGACGCCCGTCCCATCCGGCGGGAGTTCTTCGACGCGTACGACACGGTGGAGGACCTCTTCGCGGTGATCGAGGCCACGCTCGCCGAGAATCCGTACCGCTTTCACGCCAGCTACGACCGGCGCCGGGGCCATCCCCTCAGCTACTCCGTCGACTACGACCGGCAAATGGTCGACGACGAAGGGGGCTTCACCGTCGCCGACTTCGAGATCATCCAGTAGGAGAGCATGACAGCGAGCCTGGAAGACGCCATCGCCCTCGCCGTCGAGGCGCACCGGGGCCAGAAAGACAGAGCCGGCGCGCCGTACATTCTGCACCCCCTGCGGATGATGTTCCGCGTGGAGACCGACGCCGAGAAGATCGTCGCCGTGCTGCACGACGTGGTGGAGGACACCGACTGGACGCTGGACGACCTCCGTGCCGAGGGCTTCCCCGAGGACGTCGTGACGGCCGTGGACCACCTCACCCGGCGCGAGGGCGAGGACTACGACGAGTTCGTGCGCCGCGCCGCCGCCCACCCCGTGGCCCGCCGCGTGAAGATCGCCGACCTGGAGGACAACATGGACGTCCGCCGGACCGGCACCGTCACGGACGACGACACCGAGCGGCTGACCCGCTATCATCGGGCCTGGCGCTCCCTCGTGGGCGACCTGGAGAGCGCGTAGCCCCCACCCGCCCCTCGCTTACGCCTGGGCCGCGAGCCCCGGTCGTCCCCTGCCGCGCTTTTCCCGCCGCGTCCGGCCTTTGTAGCACGCTTCTTGCGAACAGCAGTTTCCCCCGCACGGCGCCGTAACAGGCTGTGCGGTAATGACATGCTGCTCAGAGCAAACCCGCCGAAAGGCGGGGGCGCAGAGCTACGGGGCTAACGCGGCCGACCCGGCCGCCATGCCGGCCGAGCCGCCAGCATAACCGACGTACGTCGGTGCTGGCGGCGTTTTTTTGTGGTCGGAGGGCGATCCCGCAATTCCGCGGGACCGCAACCGTGCCGGCTCAGCCGGCGAAACGTTGTACAGGAGGTACCCATGCGAGCCAGAACCCTCATCCCCGCCGCCGTTCTCAGCCTGGGCATGTTCGCCGCCGCCGGCTGCAGCGAACAGAGTGCAGGGCTCGTCGCTCCCGAGAGCGAGGCCAGCTTCCAGCGACAGACGGCAACCCAGGGGGCCTTCGGCGGCCTGATCGCGGCGCTGAACAACATCAACGCCCAGATCATCGCTCTCAACAACATCGACATCCAGGACGTGGACGTCAGGGTCGTGGACATCAACACCCTCAACCTGACCGTTCAGCAGGTGAGGATCCTCAACAACGTCCTGAACAACAACAACGTGCAGATCGACGTTCTGAGGAACGCCATCATCGAGGTCCTGAGCCGGAACGACATCACCCTGCAGGACTTCCTTAACAACAACGACATCGACGTCAACGTCGACATCGGCCAGGTCGTTGCAATCGACGTCCTGAGCGGCGACCTCATCATCTTCGTGCAGTAGGGCCGGCAGTGAATCCAGACGGCGGGTCCTCCCCCCGGGGAGGGCCCGCCGTGTTCACCCGGGGGGATTCCGGCGGGTCGACGAATCCCGCGTACTCCCGCCCGCCCCCATTCCCGGGGTAGCCCAGGACACCCGGCCCGCTCCTTGCTCGCCGCGGGGCACCCGTGCACCATGCCCCGACCCGGACCCGGAGGATCCCCCGATGAACGCGAGACAAGCGCTGCGCTGGCTGGCCCTGGCCGCCGTGCTCACCCTTCCCGGCTGTCTGGTCTTCACCTGCAGCTATCCCTGACGCGGGGAGCACCCGACGAAAAAGCCCCTCCCCGCGCTGCGGGGGAGGGGCTTCGCCGTTGAGGGGCCGGGGCGTTTACCGCACCACCACCGCGTTGGTCTGGACGTCCCACACCACCGCCTGTCCCAGCCCGACCGTCACCGGGGTCGAGTACAGCTCCTGCCCCCCGGTGGTGCGCCCCATGAACCGGAAGTTGCCCGCCCCGGTCGGCGGCCGGAAGGAGAAGGTCGCGGTGCCGCCGGGGTTCACGCTCCCCAGCAGCCTGCGGGTGGACCCCGGCGATTCCAGCGCGTACACGGTGAGCGAGGTGGGTGGCGCGATCGTGTTCCTCACCTCCACCCGGACCTGGTTCTCCGGGTCCGCGCCCGAGGCCCTGCCTGAGCCGGCCGCGCCGGTGGCCGGGGCGCAGGCGCCCACCGCGGTGGCGAGCGCGATCGCGAGTGCGAGGACGAAGCTGCGGAGCCGCATCGGGCACCTCCTGCCGAACGGGTTCGTGGGCACCGCGCGGCGCCCGGGACAGGAGGGGCGCGCACCTACCGTGCCAGGAGGGCCCCGGCGCGCGGCTCTACGGCTCCCCTTCCGCTCCCGCGTCCTCCTCGGCCCCGTCGGCTTCCTCCGCCCCGTCGGCTTCCAGGGCAGGGAAGAGCAGGGCGCCCAGCGTCTCCAGCAGCTCCTCGCGCCCCTCGCCGGAGAGCGCGGAGAAGAGCACCACCTGGTCCTCGTCCACGCCCAGGCGCTCCACCGTCTTGCGGAGCGCCGCCTCCCGCTTCCCCTTGGCCAGCTTGTCCGCCTTGGTGAGCGCGAACAGCGTCGGCGCGCCGATCTCCGCCAGGTAGTCCACCGAGCGCAGGTCGTCCGGGGTGGGGCCGGTGCGGATGTCCACGAGCTGCACCACCCCGCGCAGCTCCTCCGAGCTGGAGAGGAAGCCGTGGATCAGCGGCTGCCACTTCTTCCGCAGCTCCTGCGGCACCTTGGCATACCCGTACCCCGGGAGGTCCACCAGGTAGAAGTCCCCCAGGTCCGCGCGCACGTGGTAGAAGTTGATCTCCTGCGTCTTCCCCGGCTGCGCCGACACCCGCGCGATGGCCGTGCGCGTCCGCCCCAGCAGCCGGTTGATGAGCGACGACTTCCCCACGTTTGAGCGCCCGGAGAACGCCACCTGCGGCATGCCCCGCGCCGGCTCCGGCTGCGCCTGCCCGATCTGCCCGATGGCCCCGGCGAAATCTACCGATTTGATCTTCATGGGACGGAAGATAACTCCGGCGGAAGGGGCCGCAACCGGGCGGATGTGAGCGAGCCCCCAGCGTGCGCCGGGGGCTCGCGCCCGTGGAGAAGGGCCGGCACTGCTAGCGAGCGTACCGCATCCTGCTCAGTCCACGTGCTTGGCGCCTGGGTTCCACGTCTCGCCGTAGCCATAGGAGATCCCCAGCGTCTTCTCCACGACCTCCCCGTGCCGGGTGACCTTCGGGGGAGCGTACGCCTTCTTCTGTGTGGTGGTGTTCTTGTCCATGTGCCGTCTCCTCGTTCAGGTGGTGGTGGCGGGGTGCCGCCGGTCGGGTGTCTGCCGGCCCTTCTCCACGTCCAGCAACGTCGTCAAGCTGCCGAAGCCGATTCCGGACCGGGAGGAAGTGCCGCCCAGCGCCCGGAGCGCACCGCCAGCCAGGTCTCCAGCGAGAGGGAGCAGAGGAGAAACGTTAGGTTCCGCACCTCCCCCTGCCGCGCCGCTTCGGTGGCCGCGCGGAGGGCGTCCGCGCGCACCCACCCGCGCCGAGCGATCTCCGAGTCACGCAGCAGCTCGTCCAGGCGCACCCGCTCCCGGTTCAGGGCCCAGAGGAGGCGGGCGTCGATCCATCCCTTCCCGCGCCGCATGCGCACCTCCTCGGGGAGCGTTCCCCGCATGGCTTCGCGCAGCACGTGCTTCCCGATGCCGGGGCGGATGCGGAGCGGCGGGGGGAGGCGAAGCGAGTGCTCCACCAGCGGGCGGTGCAGGAAGGGGTAGCGCACTTCGAGCCCGTCCTCGAACGGCCCCCGTTCCAGGAAGCCTGCGAGCCTCGCCAACTCCGAGGCCATCTCATGCGCGAAGAAGCTTCCCCGGCGGGGCGCCGCCAGGGAGCGCACGAGGGGGAGCCGCTCCGCCACGCCCAGTCTGCGGATGAACCCCGGTTCGAGCCAACCGGGGAGCTCTTCCTGCGGGCGTGCCCAGTGCACCTTCATCCAGATGGGAAGGAAGGGGTGGATCCCGTGGCGCCACAACCCCATCCAGAACGACTGTCGTACCGCCACGGAGAAGCGGGTGAGCTCGCCGAGCGCAGTCGGTACCCGGCCGGCGGCCAGAAGGTCGGTGATGAACTTCCAGCTCCCCGCCAGGTAGTGGTCCGCGCCCTGTCCGCTGAGCAGCACGCGCCCGCCGGCATCGCGCACCAGGGCCGCCAGCGCCCGGTCCCGCGCCCAGTACGGGTAGTGCGAGCGGGGCTCGTCCGTGGGCTCCGGGGGCGCCCCGTCGTCCTGCCACGCCCACGGATTGAGCAGCAGCTCGTTGCGGACTCCCCAGCGGCGCACCACCGCGTCCGAGTACCTCCGCTCGTCGCCGTCGCCCATCGTCTCCACCACCGTCACCGTCCCGGCGATGGCCGGCCCGCGTCCCGCCTGCGCCAACTCCTGCGCCACGCACACCACGGAGGAGGAGTCCAGCCCCCCCGAGAGTTGCGCCCACACCGGGAGGCCGCCCTCCGTCCGGACGCGCACCGCCTCCTCGAACAGCTCACGGAACCGCTCCACGGCCGCGCCCTCGTCCATGACCTCCGCCGGCGCGAAGTCGGCCGCCGACCAGAAGCGGCGCCGCGAGAGGATGCCGTCGTGCCAGGTCAGCACCCCCCCCGGTGGCACGGCCTCCACCCCCGCCCAGACGGTGCGCTCCGGGGGGGCGCTCCCCCCCACCAGGAAGTCCGCCACCCACTCCTCGTCGTACTCCCCCTCGCGCGCCAGCGCGTCCAGGCGGGAGGAGAGGAGGACTGCGCCGCCCCGGCGGGCCGTCCAGAGCCCCTTCACCCCGAAAGGGTCGCGGGCCGCAGTCAGGGTGCGCGAGCGGGGGTCCCACACGGCCAGAGCGAAGTCGCCCAGGATCCCGTCCAGGCACCCCGCGCCGCGCGCTCCCACCGCCGCCAGCACCACCTCCAGGTCGGACGCTCCCTCCAGCCGCTCCCCAGACCACGCCGCCACCTCCGCCCGGTTGTCCAGGCGGACGTTTCCGGCGCCGGCCAGCGGTCCGCGCCGCGCCAGGAGAGGGCGGAGGGCGGCCGGCTCCGTGCTCGCGCCCGCGGCGAAAGGGCCCTCCTCCAGCGCCGTGGAGCGGCTTCCGGGGGCGCGGAGCCGCGCCGTAAGGCGGTCGCGCTCCACCCGGGGGGCGGGGGCCTCCCCCTCCGCCAGGATGCAGAAGAAGCCGTTCACGCCGGGACCTCGGGGAGGGCGCGGAACCTCGCTACCGTCTCCGGGTGCTCGTTCACGGGTTCTCCGTGCAGCTCCACCCAGGCGTGGGCGTGGAAGGGGTACACCTGCACGCCCAGCCGCAGCTCGGCGGGGACGCCGCGCCGCCGGAGGAGGATGTAGAGCGCCAGCGACTGCTCCAGGCACACCGCGCGGCCGGGGAAGAACGCGGCGGCCACCGCCACCCGGTACGAGGCGCGCTCGACCTCCTCCGCAGCGAGCCCGGCGCCTGTGAGGCGGGCGCCGAGCCGCCGGGCCGCCGCTACGGAGGGACCGAAGCCGCGCAGCTTCAGGTGGGCGCGGACGGCCAGCAGGAGAATCGCGCAGCGCGCTACGGACGGGCCGCTCATCCCCGAACCACGAGCCCGAGCCCGGCGAGCTCCCCCAGGAGCGCCGCGGCGTCGGCCTCCAGCCGCTCCCGGGGAGCGTCGTACTCGTCGTAAAGGCGGTCCGCCAGCCTCGCGGCCGTGGGGTGCTCCGGGAGGAGCTCCCAGATCCGGGTCCCCACCTCGTCCAGCCCGAAGTACCCGCCCCGCACCGGGTCGAGAAGCACGGTCCGGCCGCCCTCGCCTGTGAAGACGACGCGGTCGGAGCGCCGGAACGGTGCGCCGGCGGGGGCCGCGTCGGCCCGGTCCTTCCTGAACAAGCCGAGCATCTCGGATCCTCCCGCTGCGCAGTTAGGCGGATTGTATGTGTACGCGAAGCAGTATGGGACCCGCGGTGATTCGTGTCAAGCGTGGCGAGTGGGGGGTCTGCCGCCGGGACCGCCAGAAAAAGACCCCCTCCCGCATCCGGGAGAGGGTCTGGAGCCGGTTGGAGCCGTGGGAGTCGCCGGTCAGGCTTCCTTTTTCCGCTTCGGCTCGGCGGCGAGGATCAGCAGCGGCGGCACCCCGTCGGTGACGCACTCCGGCGTGATCACCACCTCGCGGACGTCCTCGCGCGAGGGGATGTCGAACATCACGTCGCGCATCAGCTTCTCGATCACCGCGCGAAGCCCGCGGGCGCCCGTGCCGCGCTCGATGGCCTGGTGGGCGATCGCGCGCACCGCGCCCGGGTCGAAGGTGATCCCCACCCCGTCCATCCCGAACATCTTCTGGTACTGCTTCACCAGCGCGTTCTTGGGCTCGGTGAGGATCTTGACCAGCGCGCCCTCGTCCAGGTTGTCCAGCGTCACCATGACGGGGAGGCGCCCCACCAGCTCCGGGATCAGCCCGAAGCGGAGCAGGTCCTCCGGCTCCACCTGGCTGAACGGGTTCTCCCCGTCCGTGCTCGTCCCCTCGCCGGTGGCCGAGAAGCCGATCTGCCGCTTCCCCGTACGCCCCTCGATGATCTTCTCCAGCCCGTCGAACGCGCCGCCGCAGATGAAGAGGATGTGGCGCGTGTTGATCTGGATGTACTCCTGCTGCGGGTGCTTCCGCCCGCCCTGCGGCGGCACCGACGCGGTGGTCCCCTCCAGGATCTTCAGGAGCGCCTGCTGAACCCCCTCGCCGGACACGTCGCGCGTGATGGAGGGGTTCTCGCTCTTGCGGGCGATCTTGTCGATCTCGTCGATGTAGATGATCCCCCGCTCGCACTCCGCCACGTTGAAGTCCGCGGCCTGGAGGAGGCGCACCAGGATGTTCTCCACGTCCTCGCCCACGTACCCCGCCTCCGTGAGCGTGGTGGCGTCCACGATGGTGAAGGGGACGTGCAGCACCCGCGCCAGCGTCTGCGCCAGCAGCGTCTTCCCCACCCCGGTGGAGCCGATCAGGAGGATGTTGGACTTGTCCAGCTCCACCTCGTCCATCACCCCCTGGTGGTTCACCCGCTTGTAGTGGTTGTACACCGCCACCGCGAGCGACTTCTTCGCCTCCTCCTGGCCCACCACGTACTGGTCCAGGATGGTGTTGATCTCCCGGGGCGAGGGGACCGGCGTCGCCGTGCTCGCCGCCTCCTTGGTCTCCTCCTCCGCGAGGATCTCGTTGCACAGCGAGATGCACTCGTTGCAGATGTAGACCGAGGGCCCGGAGATGAACCGCTTCACCGAGTCCTTGGACTTTCCGCAGAAGGAGCAGCGGAGGTGCTTGTCGCTGGGCATAAAGGGCAGGCTACTGGGCGAATGGCGCGGACCCACCCCTGCGGGGACGGGAAGATCGCATGAGCTGGCTACCAGTCTCGGCCACCGGCCGGGCGGACGCGAGCGTCCATCTTCCGGCCGTCCGGAGGGCACGAGAAATCTCGGTACACAAGATAGACCCCCGGGCCGACAGGGTCAACGCCGCAGGCACGGGAGCGGGAGCCCGGCCGCGCACCGCCGGGTACGCCGCCCGCACGCCCCGTGCCACGTCCACTCCTCCCCGGAAACGGGCGAGACCTCCTACGGGACGGCGCCCTGTAGGAGGTCTCTCTGCCGCCGCCCGCCGGGCCGGTGTGGCTACCGCCCGGTCTCGGGGACCTCGTGCTTGACTTCGACCACCTCGCCACGCTTGGTGATGACGTGGTCGATGAGGCCGTAGTCCTGCGCCTCGTCCGGGGACATGAAGCGGTCCCGGTCCAGGTCCTCCTGGATCTTCTCCACCGGCTGCCCGGTGTTGTCGGAGTAGATCTGGTTCATCCGCTCGCGGACGAAGAGGATCTCGCGGGCCTGGATCTCGATGTCCGCCGCGGTCCCCTGGCTCCCGCCCGAGGGCTGGTGGAGCATGATCCGCGAGTTGGGGAGCGCCGAGCGCTTCCCCTTGGTCCCGGCCGCCAGGAGGAACGAGCCCATGCTCGCCGCCAGCCCCATGCAGATCGTCTGCACGTCGCAGCTCATGAACTTCATCGTGTCGTAGATCGCCATCCCCGCGTACACCGACCCGCCCGGTGAGTTGATGTACAGGAAGACGTCCTTCTCCGGGTTGTCGGCCTGGAGGAAGAGGAGCTGGGCGATGATCACGTTCGCGACATTGTCGTCGATCGGAGTCCCCAGGAAGACGATCCGGTCCATCAGCAGCCGCGAGAAGATATCGTACGACCTCTCCCCCCGGCTGGACCTCTCGATCACGTACGGAGCGTAGATGGGCATTGGGCTTGGTTCCCGTTCCAGAATGAAAAGACCGGCCTGCTTACGATACGGTGTTCTGCGACTTCAGGTAGTCGAACACCTTCTCCTCGGTGATCTCGCTCTCCAGCGCCTGGAGCTGCCCCGTCTTCTCGAGCTGGAGCCAGACCTGGGCGGGCGTCTGGCCGTGCTTCTCGGCCAGCTCCTCCACTCGCGCGTCGATCTCGTCCTGCGTGGCCGTGAGCCCCTGGTCCGCGGCGATCCGCTCGACCACCATGACCCGCTTCATCCCCTCCTCGGCCTGCGGGCGGAGCGACTGGCGCCACTGCGAAATCTGTTCCTGCTGCTCGTCGGTGAGCTTGCTCCGGTCCTCCGCGGACTGGCCGGTCATGTAGTCCAGGTAGCGCTCCACCATGGAGTCGGGGACCTCGAAGGGGTTCGCCTCCAGGACCTGCCCCACCAGCTGGCCGCGCACCTCGGCCTCGGCCCGGCGGGTGGCCTCCTCGCGCAGGTCCTCCATGACCCGGGCGCGGAGCGCCGTCAGGTCCTCGAAGTCGCCCAGCGAGCGCGCGAATTCGTCGTCCAGCTCGGGTACCTCCTTGTGCTGCACCGACACCAGCTTGATGTGCAGGTTCTGCTCCTTGCCGGCCTGCGCCTCGTCCGCGAAGTCCTCCGGGAAGTGGACGGTGAAGTCGCCCTCCTCGCCCGGGGCGAGCGTCATGATCGCCTGCTCGATCTCCGGGATCGCCTGCCCCTCGCCCAGGACGAACTTGTACGTGTTCGTCTCCGGCTCCTCCTCGGAGCCCTCGTCGGCGCGGGGGGTGAGCTCCACCAGCACCTGGTCGGCCCAGTCCGGCTTCTCCCCCTCGGCGCGCGGCTGCCAGACGCCGCGCTCGTCGCGGAGCCGCTCCAGCACCGAGTCCACCTCGTCCTCGCCCACCTCGTCCGAGGGGCGCTGCGCGGTGAAGCCGCTGAGGCGCGCGAGCGTGACCTCGGGCTGCACCTCGAACTCCACCTCGTAGTGGAGCTCCTGGTTGTCGTCGTGGTAGTGGACGTTGTCGATCGTCCCCTGCGAGATGGGGCGCAGGTCTCCCTGCTCCAGCACCTCGCGGTAGGTCTCCTGGATCACGCGCTCCATCGTCTCCTGCTCGATGCTGGCGCCGAACTGCTTCTCCAGGATCCGCTGCGGGATGTGCCCCTTCCGGAAGCCGGGGAGGCGGATGTTGCGCGCGATCTGGTCGGTCACGGCGCGGCGGGTGCGCTGCACGCGCTCCGGCGGCACGGTGACGGACACGCGGCGGCTCCAGGACCTGGGCTCCTGGATCTCGATCTTCAGCTCGGAGGTGGCAGGGGACATCCGGATATCGTTCGGGAAGCGGGTGCGTTTCTGAAAGCAAAGGTGCGAAAGGGGGGACTCGAACCCCCACGGCAATGCCACCAGATCCTCGATCTGGTGGTCTAAGAGGCGTGGCGCGCCCTTTCGCCCTTCACGGAGGAATCCGGTGACACAGTGCCCGCGGAGGGACTCGAACCCCCACCCCTGTCGGGACAGCATCCTAAGTGCTGCGCGTCTACCGGTTCCGCCACGCGGGCCGCGCCTGCCACCGGGGGCACCAATCTAGGCCCAGCGGAGAGAGCATACAACCCCGGAGCCGGGCGCGGGGTCCGCCCCGCCGCCGCACCGCTGTTGCCGGGTTGGAGAGCGTGGCAGTTGGGGCACAGGAGCCGGAGGTTTGGCAGGGTGTTGTTCCGGCGGTCTCCGTCCACGTGGTGCAGTTCCAGCGGGATGGGCTCCCCCCGCCATTCCTCCAGCTCGCACCCCTCGCACCGACGGGGCTTGATCCCGTCCCGGAGGATTTTCAGTTTGAGTTTGTGGCTCGTGATGCCGGAGCCGTAATGCAGGTATATCGCAGCAGGTTTGGCTCTGCCCGTGGTCTGCCTCCTCCCGCCCCGGTTGCCCGTGTAGGACAGCCCCAGGGCCCGGAGCACCCCCTCCAGGGTGGCGGGGCGGCAGTCGAGGGCCGCGCACATGCGCGCTTTGGGGACGTGCTCCGCAATCCACGCCTCAATTTCGGCGCGTCGCTCCAGGATGTCGGTGCGGCGGATGCGGGCCATATGGGTGCAGCGTTTGGGGGAGGGAATTGGGGCTCCATGACAACGGCCCACGAGGGATCCACCAGCGGGAGGGGCCCGTACCTGCAAAGCCAGCGGCCCCGCCGCGAAGCGGGGCCGCTGCCGTCCTCGTCAAAGCCGACGCCGCGCCCGTCTGGGCGGCCGCCTCACTCGCGGGGCAGGCGCACGTTCAGGATCTGGCGCTGGCCCCGCGGGCTCTCAAGCACCAGCGAGACGATCTCGCCCGCGCCCTTGGCCGCCACCGCCCGCTGGAAGGCCCGCGGCTCGGTCACCTCCTGCCCGTCGATCGAGACGATCTTCCACCCAGGGCGGATCCCCCGGCGCCCCAGGACGCCGGCGCGGTCCGACTGCGTGATCACCACGCCCCCCGGCCGCTCGTACTCGAACTGGCGCGCGAGCTCCGGGGTGAGCGGCGCCACCTGGATCCCCAGCTTGGGAGCGGCGGTCGCCGCCGGCCCCTCCTCGGCCGGGGCGCGCCCGCCGCGGGCCGGCGTCCGCGCGGCGGTGGCGGTGGTGTCCTGCGAGAGCGGCGCCTCCGTCAGCTCCACGCGGATGTCGCGCTCCTGGCCGCCCCGGATCACGTCCAGGGTGACCGTCTCGCCCGGGCGGTACCCCGTGACCCGCCGCTGCAGCTCGCCCACGCCCGCCACCGGCAGGCCGTTCACCCCCACGATCACGTCGCCCGGCCGGAGCCCGGCACGGCGGGCGGGGCTGTCCGCCTCGAAGTCCTGCACCAGCACCCCCGTGATGCGCGGCAGGCGGTACGTCTCCGCGTCCTCCGGGTTCACCTCGCGCACGCTGACGCCCAGCACCGCGCGGCGCACCCGCCCGTAGCGGATCAGGTCGTCGCCGATGCGGCGCGCCAGGTCGATGGGGATGGCGAATCCGTACCCCTGGTAGTAGCCGGTGCGCGACGCGATCACGGAGTTCACCCCGATCACCTCGCCGCGGAGGTTCACCAGCGGCCCGCCGGAGTTGCCGGGGTTGATGGCCGCGTCGGTCTGGATGAAGTCCTCAATGGCCCACTGGCTGTTGGCCCGGGCGTTCTGGCCGATGATGTTCAGGCTGCGCCCCTTGGCGCTGATGATCCCGGAGGTCACCGTGGTCCCCAGGCTCAGCGGGTTGCCGATCGCCAGCACCCACTCCCCGATGCGCGCGTTCTCGGACCGCCCCATGCGGGTGGCAGGGAAGCCGGTTCCCTCCACCTTGATGATGGCGACGTCGGTGAGGGGGTCCGCCCCCACTAGGCGCGCCTGCAGGCGCCGATTGTCCTGAAGCACCACGTCGATCTTGGTCGCCCGCTCCACGACGTGGTTGTTGGTCATGATGTAGCCGTCGGCGGAGATGATGAACCCGGACCCGCCGGTCTCCTGCGGCGCGGGCTGCCCGCCACCCTCCGGGACGTCGAAGAAGGGGAACATCTCCCGCAGCTCCGGCGGAACCTGCCGACCCCCCGAGCGCCCCGGGCGCTCCGCCTCGATGCTGACCACCCCCGGCGTCACCGACTCGGCGATGGTGATGAACGCCTGGTTGAGCTCGGCCACCGGCTGCACGGCCGCCTTCGGCGGGGTGGGCGCGGTCTGGAACAGCGTCGCCGCCTGGGAGCCGGTGGTCCAGCCCATTCCGGAAGCGAGGAGGACGCCGCCCGCGAAGGCGGCACCGGTGAAGGCGACCAGCTTGGCTTTGGCGCGTACGGGATCGAACATGGTCGGCCTGCTCTGGGTGAGGGTCGGTCGAACGGGGCCCGAAGCTGGTACTGAGGGATGGCTCCAGGGTTCCACGGCGGGCCCGGCGCAAGGCCCTGCAAATCGCCGGCCCCGCCTCTCTGGAGAGGCGGGGCCGGCGAGTGCGCGGCGGGACCGCGGGACGTGAGCAGCTACTTCTTCTCGTCCTCGACGATCTCGTAGTCCGCCTCCACCACCTCCTCCTCACCGGGCTGGGCGCGGGAGGTGGCGTCTTCCTCGAACCCGGCGCCCGCGGTGGCTCCGCCGGTGAACCCGGCGTCGGCGCCCGCCCCGGCGCCCTGCTGCGCCTGGTACATCTGGGCCCCCGCGGCGCTGTACGCCTGCGACAGCTCCTCCGACGCGGCGCGAACCTCGGCCAGGTCGTCCTGCTTCAGCGCCTTGCGCGCGCGCTCCGTGGACGCCTCCAGCCGGTCCCTGGCGTCGCCGGCCAGCTTGTCGCCCCACTCCTTGGTGTTCTTCTCCACCTCGTAGACCAGGGCGTCCAGCCGGTTGCGCGCCTCGATGGCCTCGCGCCGCTCCTTGTCCTCGGAGGCGTGCTGCTCGGCGTCCTTGACCATCCGCTCGATCTCGTTCTCGTTCAGCCCGCTGGAGGCCTCGATCCGGATCTTCTGCTCCTTGCCCGTGGCGCGGTCCTTCGCCGACACGTGCAGGATGCCGTTCGCGTCGATGTCGAAGGTGACCTCCACCTGGGGCACGCCGCGGGGTGCCGGCGGGATCCCGGTGAGCTGGAACTTGCCGATGGTCTTGTTGTACATCGCCATCTCGCGCTCGCCCTGGAGCACGTGGATCTCGACGCTCGGCTGGTTGTCCTCGGCGGTCGAGAACACCTCGCTCTTGCGCGTCGGGATGGTGGTGTTGCGCTCGATCAGCTTGGTCATCACGCCGCCCTTGGTCTCGATGCCGAGGGTGAGCGGGGTGACGTCGAGCAGCAGGACGTCCTTGACGTCGCCGGCCAGCACGCCCGCCTGGATGGCGGCGCCGATGGCGACGACCTCGTCCGGGTTGACGCCGCGATGCGGCTCCTTGCCGGTGAGCTCCTTGACCTTGTCCTGGACGGCCGGCATGCGCGTCATGCCGCCGACCATCACGACGTGGTCGATCTCCTTGACGCCCTTGTCCTTGGCGTCGCCGAGCGCCTGGCGCACCGGCGGGACGACCCGCTCGAGCAGCGCGGACGTCAGCTCGTTGAGCTTGGCGCGGGTGAGCCGCGTGTCGAGGTGCTTGGGACCCGACTGGTCAGCCGTGATGAACGGCAGGTTGATCTGCGTCTCCTGCGCACTGGACAGCTCGATCTTGGCCTTCTCGGCGGCCTCGTAGAGGCGCTGGAGGGCCATCTTGTCCTGCGTCAGGTCGATGCCCTGGTCGCGCTTGAACTCCGACGCCAACCAGTCGACGATCGCCTTGTCGAAGTTGTCGCCGCCGAGGTGGTTGTCGCCGGCGGTCGACTTGACCTCGAAGACGCCGTCGCCGATCTCGAGCACCGACACGTCGAACGTGCCGCCGCCGAGGTCGAAGACGAGGATCGTCTGGTCGGTCTCCTTGTCGAGGCCGTAGGCCAGCGAGGCCGCCGTCGGCTCGTTGATGATGCGCTTGACGTCGAGGCCGGCGACCCGGCCGGCGTCCTTGGTGGCCTGGCGCTGGTCGTCGTTGAAATAGGCGGGGACGGTGATGACCGCCGAGTCCACCGACTCGCCGAGGTAGGCCTCGGCGTCGGCCTTGAGCTTGCCGAGGATCATCGCCGAGATCTCCGGCGGGTTGTACTGCTTGCCGTCGGCCTCCACGCGCGCGTCGCCGTTCGGTCCGGCCACGACGTTGTAGGGGACGATCGACTCCTCCTCGCGCACTTCGGCCTCCTTGCGGCCCATGAAGCGCTTGATGGAGAAGATGGTGTTCGTCGGGTTGGTGACCGCCTGGCGCTTCGCCACGGTGCCGACGAGTCGCTCGCCGGACGGCGTGAAGGCGACCACCGACGGGGTGGTGCGGCCGCCCTCGGCGTTCTCGATGACGGTCGGCTCGCCGCCCTCGAGGACGGCCATGCACGAATTGGTCGTGCCGAGGTCGATTCCTATGGTCTTGCCCATGTCTGGCCCTCTCGTACGACTACGGAAGAAATCTGAGTGCCAGTATGGCAGATCTTCGTCGATCGACAAGGGGCTGCGCCGCGTTCCTGCGGCCCGCCGTCAGGGCCGGGTTGTACGCGCGCTGGGGCACATGCGTCGCAGCGCGCACCCACCGCAGGCGGGGCGCTGGGCGTGACAGGTGCGGCGGCCGTGGCGCAGCAGGTTGACGTGCAGCTCGAGCTCCTGCCCGCGCGGCGTGATCGCCAGCAGCTCGTCGTGGAGCTCCTCGAACGGCGCGCCGGGTCGCAGGAGGCCGAGTCGCGTCGCGACGCGCGACACGTGGGTGTCGACCGGCACGTCGCGCATCCCGAAGGAGAACAGCAGCACGCAGGCCGCCGTCTTGCGCCCCACGCCCGGCAGCGCGCAGAGCTGCTCGCGGGCGACCGCGACCGGCACGGCGGCCAGCTCGTCGAGCGACACGGGAT
>DASYWD010000272.1 GCA_035936415.1 Longimicrobiaceae bacterium | reverse complement strand
CGCTTAGGGCGCGCGGCTCTCTCACGTCTCTTGACCTTTGGCGTCGCTGCTTACCTACTTTGGAGCGGTTGCGGAGCTGTCAGCAACTGCTATCGGGGCGATGACGGTCGAGTCTCCCACCGTCATTCCCGAGCCAAAGGTTCCACCGCTGAGCCGAGGAGCTGAGGGCGCACTCCGCAAACCGTCGGTACCAGATGGTGCCTCGGGTGCTGTTGCATCACTGCAAGCGGCGAGGGCGACCAGGGCGAGGGCGGCCAGGGGCAGGCGAACCAGTCTCATCGCGAATCCTTTGGAGATGGGGGGACACCGTGATCAGTCAGGTGGGGGTCAGCCTTCAATTTGGTACAATTCGCCCCTCCTGCCAACACGTGTCCGTGTAACAATCACATAAAAGCAGACACTCATGCAATCCGTATCACGAGTCCTCCTGGTCCTCCATCCCGATGAAGCATTCCGGGATCGTGTCCACAAGGTGGGCACGGCGCACTTCCGCTGCTGGTCGGTGGCCAACTGGGACGCCCTCCGGGACGCCATCCGCGATGCGCCGCCCGCGGCGATCGTGGTGCTGGATCCGTACATGGAGATGCCGAACCGCCGCGAGCCGTCCCCGAAGCTCCGCAGCCTGCTGTGGGAGTTCCCCTCGGTGACGGTGATCGCCGCGATGTCGCTCAAGTCCGGACGCTTCCGCGATTTCCACGTCCTGGGCGAGTGGGGCGTCACGGAGCTGATCGACATCGACGAGGAGAACACGCTGGAAGCCGTCGAGAGGCGGCTCAGCGCGGCGTACGGCACCCCGGTCCAGCGGCTGCTGGACCGCTCGCTCCCGCCGTACGTCTCGGGCCGCGCCCGCTCGATCCTGGCCTCCGCCGCGGAGGTCGCCGCAGCCGGGGGCCAGGGGCGGGACCTCGCCCGATCGCTGCAGCTCTCGGAGCGGACGCTGCTGCGCTGGTGCGAGCGCACCGACCTCCCGCCGCCACGTCGCGTGATGGCCTGGATGCGCATCCTCTTCGCGGCCGACCTCCTGGACGACCCGGGACGGACGGTGCTGAGCGTCGCGCACGCATGCGGCTACGTGTCCGACAGCAGCCTCCGCCGGGCGATGCAGGACTTCCTGGGGATTCCGCCCACCGCGCTCCGCGAGCAGGGGGCGTTCGCCACCGCGTCGCGGATGATGGTGAAGGAGCTGTTCGAGCTGCGGCGGAAGGGCCGCGAGGCCCGCGGCGCGAAGCTGGCGCGCGCGAGCTGAGCGGCGGTCCGGCTCCGGCGAGTCCCGACGGAGAGCGCGCCCGCCCCCCACCCCGGGAGCGGGCGCGCGCCGTTACGGGAGCCCCGCACGCTGCGGCGAGGAGCCTCGTCAGCCCCCCGCCGCGAGCCATGCCGCACGAACGGCGCGAGAGGAGCGCACGCAGGCAGCCGGCGCGTTGCGGGAGCCCCGGCCCGGTGGTAGCTTCCGGGCTCCACCCCCACCGCACGTGCCCTGCGTGCCGCAACGCGCTTCCCCATACTTCCCGTGGCCCCCGACACCTCCGATACCCTGCACTGGGTGTGCGCGCTGCTGGACTCGCTCGCGGTGGGGGTGCTCCTCCTGGACGCGGAGGGGACGGTGCGCTACGCCAGCTCCGCCGGGCGTGCGCTCTCCGACCGGAGCGAGGCGGAGCTCTTGGGGCGCGACCTCTTCCGCGAGATCGCCCCCGCCCTGGAGGGCGAGGGGATCGGCGAGCATTACCGCGCGGCTGTCGTGGGAGACGGGGTGGAGCTGGAGACGGAGGTGCTGCTCACCGGCCCGCGCGGGAAGCGCTGGGCGCGGCTGGTGATCCGCTCCCGCCGCTGGGAGGGCGAGCCGTGGGGCGTGGTGGTGGTGGAGGACCGCACCGAGCTGGTCATGGAGCGGGAGCGCCGGAAGCATGCGGAGCGCCTGGCGGCGGTGGGGGAGCTGGCGGCGGGTGTGGCGCACGAGGTGAACAACCCGCTGGCCTCCATCAAGAGCTTCGCGCAGCTCCTGGCGCGCGAGGCCGCCGGACCCGCGCAGCGGGAGGCGCTGGAGATCATCATCGAGGAGAGCACCCGCATCGCCGGGGTCGTCGGCGACCTGCTGAGCTTCGCGCGCCAGCACGGCGCGGGCGGACGCGAGCCGGTGAACCTCAGCTCGGTGGCCGGGCGGGTGCTCGGCATGCAGCGGTACGCCCTGGAGGCAGCGGGGATCGAGGTCCGGCGCGACTTCGACACCTCGCTTTCCCCGGTGATGGGCGAGCCGGGCGCGCTGCACCAGGTAGTCCTCAACCTGGTGGTGAACGCGCAGCAGGCGCTGGCCTCCCGGCCCGGGCCGCGCCTCCTGATCGTCCGCACGCGCGAGTCCACGGAAGGGGTGGTCCTTTCCGTGGTGGACAACGGCCCCGGCATCCGGCGCGACGAGCTGAAGCACATCTTCGACCCGTACCACACCACGAAGGCGGCGGGAACGGGAATGGGGCTGGGGATCTCCGCCGGGATCGTCCGCGACCACGGCGGCCAGCTCTGGGCGGAGAGCGACGAGGGACGCGGCACCGCCTTCTTCCTGCAGCTCTCCCGGCCGGACACGCTCTCCCCCCGCCCCCGCACAGCCCGGAACGCGCCCGCGCCGGAGTCCGCCGCGCGCAGGCGGCTGCGGGTGCTCGTGGCCGACGACGAGCCGAACCTGCGCATGGCGGTCTCGCTGTTCCTGGCGCGCCGCGGCCATGAGGTGACGCAGGCGGAGGACGCCTACGCGGCGGTGCGGCTGGCGCGCGAGAACCCGTTCGACGTGGCCCTCGTCGACGTGCGGATGCCGGGGGACGGGCTGGACCTGCTGGAGAAGCTGGAGGCCATGCCGGCGCTCCGGGGACGGACGGCGCTGATGACGGGCGACATCGGGCGCGCGCGCACGACCCAGGGGATCACGACCGGGCGCCCCTGCCTCACCAAGCCGTTCGACCTGGAAGAGATGGCGCACCTGGTGGAGAAGCTGGGGGCCTGACCGGTGGACGCGGGCGCGGGGTTGCCGGACGGGGTGTGGCTGGACGCCTCCGACGGGGTGCTGGCGGGGATCCACCATGCCCTGAACAACCGTCTGGCGGCGGTGAGCGCGCTGGTGCAGCTCGGGGCCGCGGGCGGGGGGCGGGGGCCGGATCTGGACCGCGCGCTCCGCGACGAGCTGGAGCGCTTCGGCGCAGCCCTGCGGCTGCTGGCGTTCCTCCCCCGCCGCCCCGACGAGGCACCCACCCCGCTGCGGCTGGAGGAGGTGCTCCCGGACGCGCTCGCGCTGGCACGACAGCACCGCGACGTGCGCGACGTGGAGTTCGCGGCGGAGTCCGCGCCCGGGCTGCTCCCCGTGTTCTGCCGCGAGACCGCGCTGATGCACGCGCTGATCACGCTGCTGGTCCGCGCCGGGATCGCCGCGCGCGGCGGCGGGCGCGTACGCGTGCGCTGCTC
>DASYWD010000271.1 GCA_035936415.1 Longimicrobiaceae bacterium | reverse complement strand
TCCTGGACCCTCTCCGGCGGCGTGGAGTTCGCCCCGGCGAACCTCGCGGCGCGCTCCTTCCCGGTGCGCGTGGGGGCCCGCTACAGCGCCCTCCCGTTCCGCTGGGGGTCGGTCCAGGAGGGGAACGCCTTCCCCAGCGAGATGGCGCTGACCGGTGGGCTGGGCGCCCGGCTGGGGAACGGCCAGGCGCAGGTGGACCTGGGGGCGGAGCGCGGCTGGCGCGGCGGCGGCGACGCCGTACTCGACGAGTCGTATTGGCGCCTGAACCTTTCCCTCACGCTGCTGAGCCGGTGAGCGAGCCCCCGGCGGCGGTCCCGCTCCTGCTCGTCGTCGACGACGAACGTGTCAACGTGGAGCTGCTCTGCGACCTCCTGGAGGCCATGGAGTACCGGGCGGTGGGCGCCTTCGGGGGGGAGGAGGCGCTCCGGGTTGCGCGGGAGCAGTCCCCCGACCTGATCCTCCTCGACATCATGATGCCGGGGATGAACGGGATCGAGGTGTGCCGGCGGCTCAAGGCCGACCCGGCCACCTCGGGGATCCCGGTGGTCTTCGTTACGGCGCTTTCAGAGAGCGAGGACAAGCTCCGGGCCATCGAGGCCGGCGGCGACGACTTCCTCACCAAGCCTTTCAACCGCCCCATCCTCCTCGCCCGCATCCGCTCGCTCCTGCGCCTCAAGGCCGCCGGGGACGAGCTGGAGCGCTCGTACAGGAAGCTGCAGGAGCTGGAGCGCCTCCGGGACGACCTGACGCGGATGATCGTGCACGACCTCAAGTCGCCGCTCTCCGCCATCCTGGGGACGCTGGAGCTGGCGGTCGACGGCGACCTGGGAGAGCTCACCCCGCGGCAGCACCGGCTCCTGGGCGACGCCCGCGAGCGCGGTGACGACATGCTGCGGATGGTGGACAACCTGCTGGAGATCGCCCGGCTGGAGGAATCCGAGGTACGCCTGCAGCTGGAGGAGCTGAGGGTGGAGCGGCTCCTGGTGCAGGTGGCGGACGAATGGCGGGTCCCGGTGGAGCGCCGCGGCGCCCTGCTGGACGTGGAGTCCGCCTCCGCGTTCTCCGTTCGCGCGGACGAGCAGCTCCTCCGCCGCGTCTTCGCCAACCTGATCGGCAACGCCGTCCGCCACGCGGGGGAGGGGGTCCGGATCCGGGTCCTCGCGGCGCCGGAGTCCGCGTCGGAGGTCCGCTTCACCGTGGCCGACGACGGGTCCGGGATCGCCCCGGAGTTCCAGGAGGTGATCTTCCGCCGGTACGGAAGCGTCCCTTCCACGGCGGGGTCCTCCGGGCTGGGGCTCACCTTCTGCAAGCTCGCGGTGGAGGCGCACGGCGGGCGCATCTGGGTGCAGAGCGCCGCCGGGGCGGGGAGCGCGTTCCACTTCGTTCTCCCGCTGGCTCCGGGCGCTCCCGTACCTGCCTCCTGACCTTCCGACCGCCGGCTCCCGCGACATGACGGACGACGCTCCCGCGGCCCCGCGCCACGGCCTGTTCCTTGCTTTCGAGGGCGTGGAAGGGGCGGGAAAGACCACGCAGGTCCGGCTCCTGTCCGACGCCCTGCGGGCGTGGGGGCTCCGGGTGACGGTGGCCCGCGAGCCCGGCTCCACCCCGCTCGGCGAGCGGGTGCGGGAGACCGTGCTGGCGGACCTGGAGCTGCGGGTACCGGCGCGGAGCGAGCTGTTCCTGATGCTGGCGGCCCGCGCCGCCTTCGTGGAGCAGGTGGTGCTCCCGGCCGTGCGGCGCGGCGAGGTGGTGATCGCGGACCGCTTCGAGCTTTCCACGCTGGCGTACCAGGGCGAGGGGCGCGGGCTCCCGCTTGCGGAGGTCCGCGCCTGCAACCGCTTCGCCACGGGCGGGGTGGCCCCCGACGCCACCCTCCTCCTGGACCTCGACCCGGAGGAGGGCGCGCGGCGCCAGGCCGCGGCCGGCAAGGACCGGGACCGCATGGAGCGGGAAGCGGCCGCCTTCCACCGGCGGGTGGCGGCCGGGTACCGGGAGCTGGCCCGCGAAGTGGAGGGGATCGTACGGGTGGACGCGGTGGGCACGGAGGAGGAGGTGCACCGGCGCGTACGCGCCGCTCTGGCGGCCCGCTTCCCCGAAACTTTCCCGGGTGACGGGTTTATCAACGGCGGACACGGCACCCCCACCCCGGGAGCCGGCGCGAAGGGCGGTCCTGGCACCTCCGGAGGTTGAATGAAGCTGAAGCGCACCATCGTCGCACCCGCGCTCGTCGCGGGCGTCGCCCTCGTCTCGGGAGGGTGGCTCCTCCAGCAGGGCGTCTCCGACCAGCGGAACGTCTACGAGCAGGCCCGCGTCTTCGACGAGGTCATGACGCTGCTCTCGCAGCGCTTCGTGGAGCGGCCGTCGAGCGCCGAGCTGTACCGGATGGCGACGGAGGGGATGATCCAGGAGCTGGGCGATCCCCACACCACCTTCCTCACGCCCGAGGAGTTCAAGGAGTTCTACACCTCCATGTCCGGCGAGTACGCCGGGATCGGGGCGCAGATCGTCGAGCGCGACGGGTGGGTGACGGTGCTCGCGCCGCTCCCGGGGACCCCCGCCGAGCGCGCCGGGCTCCGCGCCGGCGACCGGATCATCGAGATCGAGGGGCAGTCCACCAAGGGGTGGAACAGCGACCGGGCGGTGAAGGTCCTCCGCGGGCCCAAGGGCCAGCCGGTGCAGATCAAGGTGGTGCGCATCGGGGTGGAGGAGCCGATCCCCTTCGGAATCACGCGCGAGGAGATCCACCTCAACTCCGTCCCCTACGCCTTCATGATGGCCGACGGCGTGGGGTACGTGAGCCTTTCCGTGTTCAGCGAGTCCTCCACCCGCGAGGTCCGCGAGGCCGTCCAGCGCCTCCGCTCGGAGGGGATGAAGAAGCTGGTGTTCGACCTGCGCGAGAACCCGGGCGGGCTCCTGGACCAGGGGGTCGGCGTGGCCGACTTCTTCCTGAAGCCGGGCCAGTCGGTGGTGGAGACGCGCGGCCGCACCGCCGGTGACAACACCGTCGCCCGCGCCCGGAACGGGGAGCTCGTCCCCGGGATGCCGGTGGTGGTGCTGGTGGACGAGTACAGCGCCAGCGCGGCGGAGATCGTCGCCGGCGCGCTGCAGGACCACGACCGCGCGCTGGTGCTGGGTTCGCGCTCGTTCGGGAAGGGCTCGGTGCAGGACCTCTTCCCGCTCTCCGGGGGGAACTTCCTGAAGGTGACCACCTCCAAGTGGTACACCCCGGTGGGCCGCTCCATCCAGAAGGACCTGAAGCAGAACGGCGAGGCCCGCCCCGCGCTCGCGGCCGACGCCCCGGTGGCCGAGGACGGGACGCCCATGATCGGCTCCCCGGCGGACTCCACCAAGCCGTACCGGACCGCCAGCGGGCGCATCGTCTACGGCGGCGGCGGGATCGTGCCGGACATGATCGTGCGCCCCGACACCGCGTCCACGGCGGAGCAGGAGTTCTTCCGGGCGGCGGCCAAGGGCGGGAGCAAGTTCAACGACGTGCTCTTCCGCTACGCCATCGAGTACGGCCGCAAGAACCCGCAGCTCCGCCCGGACTTCACCGTGACGCCGGAGATGCGGCGCGAGCTCTTCGAGCGACTCCGCGCCGCGGGGCTGGATCTCACCCCGGAGCAGTACGCGGGCGCCCAGCGCTTCATCGACCGCCGGCTGGGCCAGGAGGTGGTGCAGCACAAGTTCGGCGCGAACGTCGCGGCGCGGCGGGTGACCGCCTCGGACCGCGCGGTCACGGAGGCGCACGCCCTGCTGCGGCGGGCGGAGAGCCCGGAGGCGCTGCTGCGGCTCGTGCCGCCGGCGCAGCCGGAGTCCAGGATGGCGCCCGCCCGCGCTCAATGACGCTCGCGGCGGTACTCGCCGCCCTCGGCGTCGGGATCGTGGCCGGGCTCCTGTCCGGCCTGATCGGGATTGGAGGAGGGGTACTCATCGTACCCTTCCTCTATTTCTTTTACGCGCACCCGGCGCTCTTCGGGCATCCGGTGAGCGCCGGGCTCGCCACCGTCGTGGCGCACGCGACCAGCCTGTTCGCCATCGTCCCCACCGCCATCCGCGGGACGCAGGCGTTCCACCGCTCCGACCTGGTGGTGTGGCCCGCCGTCTGGCCGATCGGGCTGGCGTCCACGGTCGCGGCGGTGGCCGCGGCGGGGGTCGCCGACCGGCTCCCCCCGCAGATGCTCCGGGTCGGGTTCGGGGTGCTGCTGGTCTTTTCCGGGTACCGGCTGCTCCGCCAGAGGAACCAGGCGGAGGGGGAGGTCCCCCACGGCTCCGACCACCTGCGGCTGACGCTCCCGGTCACGATCGGGACCGGCCTGGTGGTGGGTACCTTTTCGGCGCTCCTGGGGGTGGGCGGCGGGATCGTCGCCATCCCCCTGCTGATGAACGTGGTGGGGATCGACGTGCGGCGCGTGGCGGGGACCTCCATGGGGATCATCGCCATCACCTCGGTGGCCGGGGTGCTGGCCTACGTCGTGGGCGGGATCGGGGAGCCCGGCCGCCCGCCGCTCAGCCTCGGGTACGTGGACGTGGCGGCCGGAATGGCCATCTTCCTCGGGGCGCTCCTGTCCGTCCCCTGGGGGGCGAAGCTGAACCAGCGGATGAACCCGCGCGGGCTCGCCCTCCTTTTCGGCACCTTCCTCGTGCTGATGGGGCTCCGGCTGGTCCTCGAGAACCTGGGTGCGCTCTGACTCGCGGCATGGCCCGGGGGCGCGGCGCGGCGTATACTTCCCCGTCTTCCGGGCCGGGGGGAGCGGAGCGGGCGTGAGCGGGCGGACGGCGCTCGCCGCGGTGCCGGAACGGCCGCCGGTCCCCCCTCCGCTGGTGCTGCTGGTGTCGGTGCTGGCCATCAGCTGGGCGGCCCCGCTGGTGCGCTTCGCGGAGGCGCCGTCGCTCGCCGTCGCCTTCTGGCGGCTGGCGCTCTCGGTGGTCCTGATCGCGGGTGTGCTGACGGCGCGCGGCGAGTGGGGCGCGCTCCGCCGGCTGTCGCGGCGGGACCTGGGGACGGCGGCGCTGGCCGGGGTGTTCCTGGCGGGGCACTTCGCCACCTGGATCGCCTCCATCGGGCTCACCAGCGTGGCGGCGTCGGTGGTGCTGGTCTCCACGGCGCCGATCTTCGTGGCCGTTCTCTCGGCCCTCTTCCTGCGGGAGCGGCCGGGCCGCAGGCAGTGGGCGGGGATCGGGGTGGCGGTGGCCGGGGCGGCCTGGATCGGGTGGGGCGACTTCCGCGGCGGGGCGGACCCGCTGCGCGGGGACCTGCTGGCGCTCGCCGGGGCGCTGCTGGTGGCGGCGTACTACGTGCTCGGCCGGCGGCTCCGCGCGCGCATCGAGATCTGGCCCTTCGTGGGGGTGGTGTACGGGTGCGCGGCGCTGGCGCTGCTCGCCGCGCTCCCCCTGGCCGGGGTTCCGCTGGGCGGGTACCCGCCCGCTGACTGGGCGGTCTTCGCGGGGCTGGCGGTGGGGCCCATGCTGGTGGGGCACACCGGGCAGAACTGGGCGCTCCGCTACCTCCCGGCGTACGTGGTGAACCTTTCCCTGCTGGGGGAGCCGGTGGGGGCGACGCTGATCGCCTGGCTCCTCCCGGGGATCGCGGAGACACCGCCCCCGGCCGCGCTCGTCGGCGGGGGGCTGATCCTTGTGGGCATCCTGCTCGGAATGGGAAGGCGATGAGAGAGATCGAATGCACGGTGGACGTGGTCCGGGGGAGCGTGACCG
This sequence comes from Longimicrobiaceae bacterium, assembly GCA_035936415.1. Taxonomy (NCBI): domain Bacteria; kingdom Pseudomonadati; phylum Gemmatimonadota; class Longimicrobiia; order Longimicrobiales; family Longimicrobiaceae; species Longimicrobiaceae bacterium. Next base: position 10,493 of record DASYWD010000271.1, on the reverse strand, counting down.
AGTCGCGCCACCGGGTGCACGTGGCGGTGGTGGACGCGGAGGGGCAGCTCCGCGCCTGCGCGGGCGACCCGGATCAGGTCACCTTCATCCGCTCGGCGGCGAAGCCCCTGCAGGCCCTGGCCGTGGAGGACGGCGGAGCCCTGGAGCGGTTCGGGATCTCCGACCGGGAGCTGGCGCTGGTCTGCGGCTCGCACGCCGGCTCCCCCGCGCACACCGGCGCGGCTGAGTCCGTCCTCCGCAAGATCGGGCTGGACGCGGAGGCGCTCGCCTGCGGCCCGCACGCCCCCTTCCACGAGCCCACCCGCCGCGAGCTGCAGGAGGCGGGGCTGGAGCCGGTCCGCCTGCACAACAACTGCTCCGGGAAGCACGCGGGGATGCTGGCCCTCGCCCGCGCCCGCGGCTGGGAAACCCAGGACTACCAGCGCCCCGAACACCCGGTGCAGCTCCGCATGCTCTCGGAGGTGTCCCGCTGGGCCGGCGTCCCCGCGGAGGGCATCGCGGTGGGGAACGACGGGTGCGGGGTGGTGTGCTTCGCCCTCCCGCTCCGTAACATGGCGCTGGCGTACGCCCGCCTGGCGGGCGCCGCGCGCCGGGGGGAGCGCGGCCCCGCCCGCGTGGTGGGCGCGATGACCGCCTACCCGGAGATGGTCGCCGGCAAGGGGCGGCTCTGCACCGAGCTCATGCGCCGCACCGAGGGGAGGGTGTTCGCCAAGGTGGGGGCGGAGGGGGTCTACTGCGTCGGCGTACCCGGCGCGGAGCTGGGGGTGGCGGTCAAGGTGGAGGACGGCTCCACGCGCGCCGTAGGGCCCGCCATCCTGGGGGTGCTGCGCGAGCTGGACCTGATCTCCGAGGACGACTACGGGGCCATGTACGCGCTGGCCTACCCGGACGTGGTCAACACGCGGGGCGAGGTGACGGGGCAGCTCCGCCCCAACGTCCGGCTCCGCACGCCGGAGGCCTGAGCCGGTGCGGCTCGACGGGCCCCGGGAGGCGCTGGTTGCCCTCGCCGCGGCGCTCGCCACGCGCGACGCTGAGGTAGTGGCGGAGGCGGTGGCGCGGGCGGTGCGGGAGGCGGACCCGGACGCGGTCGAGGAGGTTCTGCTCCAGTCGCACGTGTTCGTGGGCTTCCCGGACGCGCTCACCGCGCTTGCGCTCTGGCGCGAGGCGAGCGGCCGGCCCGCTCCGCCGTCGCGGGGCGAGGGGTGCGAGGGGTGGACCCGGCGCGGCGAGCAAGTCTGCGCGGAGGTGTACGGGGCCAACTACCCCAGGCTCCGCGCCAACGTCGTGGCCGTCCACCCGGAGATGGACCGCTGGATGGTGGAGGGCGGCTACGGCCGGGTGATCGGGCGCCCGGGGCTGGACCTGGCCACGCGGGAGCTGTGCATCCTGGCGCTGCTGGCGGTGTGGAACACCCCGCGCCAGCTTCATTCGCACCTGCGCGGTGCGCTGAACGCGGGCGCGGTGGCCGAGGAGGTGGACGCGGCGGTGGAGGTGGCGTGCGGCTACGTGGACGCGGACGCCGCCGGGCGCGTCCGCGCGTTGTGGAGCGAGGTGCGCGGGCGCGCGCTGGCGACGAGCAGAGGAGAGGCGGGCTGAGATGTTCCTGGACCATGCAGTCATCGAGATCAAGGCGGGCCGCGGCGGCGAGGGCGTGTCGAGCTTCCGCCGCGAGTCGTACGAGCCCATGGGCGGCCCCGACGGCGGGGACGGTGGCAAGGGCGGCGACGTGGTGCTGCGCGTCGATCCGCAGCTCTCCACGCTGCTCGACTATCGCTACCGGAAGCACTACGCGGCGGAGCGCGGGCAGAAGGGGGAGGGCGGCAACCGGACCGGCCGGAGCGGCGAGGACCTGGTGCTCCGCCTCCCGCCCGGCACGGTGGTGAAGGACGCGGACACGGGCGAGGTGCTGGGAGAGCTGGTGGAGCCCGGAGACGAAGTGGTCGCCGCGCGCGGCGGGCGGGGCGGGCGCGGGAACGCGCGCTTCGCGACCGCCACCAACCAGGCGCCGCGTCACGCGCAGCCGGGGGAGGAGGGCGAGGAGCGGCGGATCGAGCTGGAGCTGAAGCTGATCGCCGACGTCGGGCTGGTCGGCGAGCCGAACGCGGGGAAGAGCACCCTGCTCTCGGCGGTCTCTGCGGCGACGCCGAAGGTGGCGGACTATCCCTTCACCACGCTCACGCCGAACCTCGGGGTGGTGCAGCTCTCCGGGAGCCGGACCTTCGTGATCGCGGACATCCCGGGGATCATCGAGGGCGCGCACGAGGGGAAGGGGCTGGGGCACCAGTTCCTCCGCCACATCGAGCGGACGCGCACGCTGGCGCTGATGATCCCTGCGGACGCGCTGGAGCCGCAGGAGGAGTACGACCGGCTCATGGCAGAGCTGCGGGCGTACTCGGAGGAGCTGGCGGCGAAGCCCCACTGCGTGGTGTTCACCAAGGCGGACCTGCTCCCGCCGGAGTGGCCGCAGCCGCGGGTGGAGGCGCCGGAGGCCTGGGGGCAGTTCCTGGTCTCATCGGTGGCGCAGCGGGGGCTCGATCCGCTCCTGGAGGGGCTCTGGACCCACGCGGCCCGCGTCGTCGCGGAGGAGCGGGGCGGGGACGAGCCGGAAGAGTGGCGGCCGTAGGCGGCTGAGCTTTGGGCGGGCTCCGGAGTGTCGGCCGCTACGTTGGCGGCCGATACTTCGATGCGTCTCCGTTCTCCTGCGGGGCGCCTCTTCCCGACAGGTTGCGGGGGGTCTGTCGCGCGTGACGGTCGGAGGCGGGATGGTCTCCGGAGGAAGTGAACTCGCTTCGCTCAAACATCCACTTCTTCCTCCGACCACCCCGCCTCCTCCCTGCGACCCTCTCCGTGGGGGCGCCGCTTCGCACTTCGCACCTCCGTTCCAATGCCGCTCTCCCCTTCCGCGCTCGAACCGCTCCTCCGCCTCTCCATGGTCCCGGGCGTGGGGCCGCTCCGGCTTGCACAGTTGTTGAAGCGCTTCGGGTCGGCGGAGCGGGTGCTCGGCGCGTCCGTGGCCGAGCTGGTCGCGCTGCCGCGGTTCGGGGAGGGGACCGCTGCGAAGGTCGTGGCGGCGGCCGGGGTGGAGGGGCGTGAGCGCACGGCGAAGGCCATGGAGCGGCTGGGGAAGCTCGGCGCGGTGGCGATCACCCCGGACGACCTCGCCTACCCGGACGCCTTCCGCGCGCTCACGGACGCGCCCTTTCTCCTCTTCGTCTGCGGCAGGCTGGAGCTGCTGGGGAAGCCAGCCGTGGGCATCGTGGGGACGCGCGAGCCGACGGAGTACGGGCGGCGGACCGCGCAGGAGCTGGCGGGCGACCTGGCCCGGGCCGGGTACGGGATCGTGAGCGGGATGGCGAAGGGGATCGACGCCGCCGCACACGCGGGGGCGCTGGCGGCAGAGGGGGAGACCGTCGGGGTGCTGGGGCACGGCATCGACCTGGTGTACCCCCGCGAGAACGCGCGGCTCTTCGCGGCCATGCGCGAGCGCGGGCTCCTCATCACCGAGCTGGCGCCCGGCGAGGAGCCGCGCGCCGGCAACTTCCCCCGCCGCAACCGCCTGATCTCCGCGCTTGGCGAGGGCGTCCTCGTGGTGGAGATGGCGGTGAAGAGCGGCGCGCAGCACACCGTCACCTACGCGCTGGAGCAGGGCAAGGAGGTGTTCGCCGTCCCGGGGCCCATCGGCTCGCCGGTGAGCGCGGGCACGAACCAGCTCCTCAAGGAGGGCGCCCGGCTGGTCACCTCCGCCGCCGACGTGCTGGAGGAGCTTCGCGGCGTCGGCCGTCCGGCTCCGGTCCTGTCGCGGCGCGCCGCGGCGTCCCCGCTCCCGCTCGAGCCGGAGCCGCGGCCGGAGGCCGCCGAGCCGGAAGGCCTCTCCCCGGAGGAGGCGCAGGCCTGGGCGGCGCTCGGCACGGAGCCGCTGCACGTCGACGAGGTCGCCGCCGCAGCGGACCTGGCCCCCGGCACCGCCCTCGCCGCCCTCCTCGGGCTGGAGCTGCGTGGCGCGGCGGAGACGCTCCCCGGGAAGCGCTACCGGCGCTGCTGAGCGGAGGCGAGGCAGGGAACGGAGCGCCCGCTGGGGTGTCGTGAAGGCCGGGCGCGGGCACAGGGCTCGCGCCGGGAACCGGAGCGCGGGGCTTCATGGCGGTAGAGGGTTTGGTGGGGGCGGGGGAGCGGGTCGGCTGGGGGGCGGGGAGCGAGTCTCCGCCCCGGTCGCTGTACGTGCACGTCCCCTTCTGCGCGCGGCGGTGCTCGTACTGCGACTTCGCGGTGCAGGCCACCAGGGAGGCGCCCACGGACGAGTGGCTGGACGCCGTAGCCACCGAGATGCGGCTCCTCGCGCAGGAGCGCGGGTGGGCGGAGCCGCTGCGGCTCGACACGATCTACGTCGGCGGGGGGACGCCCTCGATGCTGGCGACCGGGGCGATGGCCGAGCTCCGGGAGCGGCTGCGCCCCTACGCCGCGTGGGATCCGGCGACCGTCGAGTGGACCTGCGAAGCCAACCCTGAGAGCTTCACCCGCAAGGTGGCGGAGGACTGGCGGGCCGCCGGGGTGAACCGGATCTCGCTGGGCGCGCAGACCTTCCACCCGGAGGCGCTGCGCTGGATGGGGCGCCTGCACGGCGTGGAGGGTCCCGCGCGCGCCATGCTCGCCGCGCGCGCCGCGGGGTTCGACAACGTCAGCGTGGACCTGATCTTCGGGATCCCGGACCGGCTCGGGCGCGACTGGGCGGCCGACCTGGAGCGCGCGCTGGAGCTGGAGCCGGAGCACGTCTCCCTCTACGGCCTCACCGCCGAGGCCGCGGCGCCGCTGGGGCGGTGGGTGCACGAGGGGAGGGAGACGCTGGCGGACGAGGACCGCTACGCCGACGAGTACCTGCTCGCGAACCGGCGGCTCACAAGGGCGGGGCTCGAGCACTACGAGGTCTCCAACTTCGGGCTCCCGGGGCGCCGCTCGCGGCACAACTTCGTGTACTGGACCGGCGCGCCGTACGCCGCGCTGGGGCCGGGCGCGCACGCTTTCTACACGCCGCTGCGGCGGTGGAACCTGCGCGGATGGGACGCGTACAGGGACGCGCTGCGCGACGGGCGCCTCCCCGTGGAGGGCGAGGAGCGCGTGGTCCGGGAGGAGGCGGAGCTGGAGCGCGTCTGGCTCCTCCTCCGCACCGACGCCGGGTACCCGCTGGAGGGGGCGGCGGAAGCGGAGCGGCACCTGGCGGAGGAGTGGGAGCGCCGGGGGTGGGCGGCGACCGCGGGCGGGACGCTGCGGCTGACCGCGGTGGGGTGGCTCCTCCTGGACCGGCTGGCGGTGGAGCTGGCCGGGGGGGGGGAGGCGGCGACGGCGGGCGCCGGGGCCCCCTGACGCCTTCCGTTTCCCGCGGCGCGCCTTGACGGTGCGGGCGGTTCCGGGCACATTTCAGCCTGCTTTCACCCACGCCTGCGAAGATGCAAGGGGAACCGCTCACCGAGCGCGAGCACCACGTCCTGGACGCGGTGATCCGCACCTACGTGGAGACCGCCGAGCCCGCCGGGAGCCGCATGCTCACCCGGCGGTTCCAGCTCGGCGTGTCTCCGGCCACGGTGCGGAACACCATGAGCGACCTGGAGGAGAAGGGGTACCTGTACCACCCGCACACCTCGGCGGGGCGGATTCCCACCGACCGGGCGTACCGCTTCTTCGTCGATTCGCTCATCGGGGCTCCGCGCCTTTCCGAGGTGGAACTGGCCTCGATCCGCCAGGAGCTGGAGGCGGGCGCGGACCGGGCGGGGGTGGAGCGGCTGGTAGGGCGGGCCGCGCAGGTCCTGGGGCTCCTCACGCAGGAGCTGGGGATCGCCGTCGCGCCGCGGCTGGACGCCGCCACGCTGGAGCGGCTGGAGCTGATCCCCGTCACCGGGGGGAAGGTGCTCCTGGTCCTGGCGCTTCGCGCCGGCCGGGTGCGCACCATCTACGTGGATGTCCCCTCCACCGTCCCCGCCTCCGCGCTCGCCTCCGTGGCGCGCATCCTGAACGAGCGGCTGGCGGGGCACACCCTGCGCGAGATCCGCGCGACACTCCCGGAGCGCCTGCGCGACACCGTGGCCGCGGGGGACCCGGCGTCGGAGCTGCTGAACATCTTCCTGCAGTCGCGCGAGGAGTGGTTCGACTCCCCGGGCGACGCCGCCGCGGACCTGCACCTGGGGCGCGCCTCCGTCCTGGCCGACCAGCCGGAGTTCGCCAGCGGGGAGCGCATGCGCGGGCTGATCGAGCTGATCGAGCACCGCGACCTCCTCAAGAGCGTCCTCGGCGACCGGGTCGGGTCGCACCCGCTCCAGGTCACCATCGGCGAGGAGCACGGCACCCCCGCGCTCGCGGGCTTCACGGTGGTCACCTCCGAGTACCACGTCGGCGACCTGAAGGGGGTGATCGGGGTGATCGGGCCCACCCGGATGCCGTACGACCGCGTGATCGCATTCGTCGAGAAGACCTCGACGCTGGTTTCCGAATTCCTGGCCTGAGCGCCATTTCCCGGACGGGTATGAGAGACTATTACGAGATCCTCGGCGTCGCCCGCGAGGCGGACGGGGAAACGATCAAGAAGGCGTACCGGAAGCTCGCCCTCCAGTACCATCCGGACCGCAACGGCGGGGACCGGGAGGCCGAGGACAAGTTCAAGGAGGCCACGGAGGCCTACGAGGTGCTCCGCGACGATCAGAAGCGTGTGGCCTACGACCGCTACGGCCACGCCGGGGTGAAGGCCGGGGCGGGTGCCGGATTCGGCGGGCGGGGCGGCTTCGGCTTCGAGGAGGCGCTGAACATCTTCATGCGCGACTTCGGGGGCTTCGGCGGCTTCGACGACCTGTTCGCCGCGCAGGGGCGCCGCCGGGGCGGGGCGCAGCAGCGCGGCCGCGACCTCCGCGTGAAGCTGGACGTCACCCTGGCCGAGGTCGCCACCGGGGTGCACCGCAAGCTCAAGCTCAAGGTGCTCGACCCCTGCTCCGCCTGCACCGGGACGGGCTCCGCCAGCGGGGCTCCGCCGGAGCCCTGCGAGACCTGCCAGGGGATGGGCGAGGTGCGGCGGGTGCAGCGCAGCGTGTTCGGGCAGTTCGTGAGCGCCTCCGCGTGCCCCACCTGCCAGGGCGAGGGGCGGATCATCCGCACCCCCTGCAAGGTCTGCCAGGGCGACGGGCGGCAGCGCGCCGACCGCACCGTTGAGGTGGACATCCCCGCCGGCGTCAGCTCCGAGAACTACATGACGCTGCGCGGACAGGGGAACGCCGGCCCGCGCGGCGGCCCCCGCGGCGACGTGGTCGTGGTCATCGAGGTGGAGGACGATCCGCGCTTCCTCCGCGACGGGAGCGACCTGGTGCACGACCTGGGGGTCACCTTCAGCCAGGCGGCGCTCGGGATGGAGCTGGAGGTGCCGACGGTGTACGGCCCCGAGACCGTCCGGGTCCCGGCCGGCGTGCAGAGCGGCAACGTGATCACCCTCCGCGGCAAGGGGCTCCCGCACCTGGGCGGCGGGGGCCGCGGCGACCAGCACGTCCGGGTGCACGTCTGGACTCCCACGCAGCTCACCTCCGAGCAGGAGGAGCTGTTCCGCCGCCTGGCGGAGCTGGAGGGCCCCGTCCCCGGCGGGGAAGGGAAGAGCCGGCAGGGGTTCTGGGACAAGGTCAAGGGAGCGTTCGCCGCTTGACCGCACCGGACCGCTGGCTGGTGCTCTCCGTCCGCGCCCCCTCGGCCGAGTTCGCCCCGCTGCTCGCCGAGGGGCTCGTCGCGCTGGGGGGCGGGGCCGTGGAGGAGCGCGGCGACCAGCTCGCTACCTATCTCCCCCCGCCCGCCGACCCGGACGCCTTCCTCGCCGAGGCGCGCGCCCGGCTCGCGGAGTGGCTCCCCGAAGGCGCGAAGCCGGAGCTCTCCTGGCACTGGCAGGAGAACGAGGACTGGGCGCGGAAGTGGAAGGAGGGGCTCCGCCCCCGGCGGGTGACCGACCGGGTGGTGGTGAAGCCCACCTGGACGGAGTGGGAGCCGGCCCAGGGCGAGGTCGTGATCGACATCGACCCGCAGATGGCCTTCGGCACCGGGGAGCACGCCACCACGCGCGGGTGCCTCCGCCTCCTGGACGGCGCCCTCCGCCCCGGCGTCCGGGTGCTGGACGTGGGCTCCGGCTCCGCGATCCTCGCCATCGCCGCGGCGCGGCTGGGCGCGGCGGAGGCCGTCGCGGTGGAGTACGACCCCGACGCGAACCTGAACGCCCAGGAGAACCTGGAGCTGAACGGCGTCGAGGACCGGGTCCGGATCGTCGAGGCCATGGCCGACCCGGCGCTCCTGCGCGGGCTGGGGCGCTTCGACCTGCTCCTCGCCAACATCCTCAGCAGCGTCATCCGTCCCCTCCTGCCGGCCTTCCGCGAGGCGCTGGACGGGTCGCCCGAGGGGCGGCTGATCGTCAGCGGCATCCTCCGCGCGGAGCACGCAGACGTGGTCCGCGACGCCGAGGCCGCCGGCTTCCGCGTCGTGCGCACGGACGAGGAGGAGGAGTGGTGGAGCGCGCTGCTGGCCCCTGCGGGATCATCCTGAGACGAGACGACCGAGCATGGCGGACAGAACCATCTTCAGCAGGATCATCGACGGGGAGATCCCCGGGACCTTCGTCTACCAGGACGAGCACCTGGTCGCCATCCGCGACATCAACCCCGCCGCGCCCACGCACGTGCTGGTGATCCCCCGCAAGCCCATCGCCTCCCTGGCGGAGCTGGAGGAGGAGGACGTGGAGCTGGCCGGGCGGCTCCTGCTGGCGGTGAAGCGGATCGCGGAGCAGGAGGGGCTGGCGGAGCGCGGCTACCGGGTGGTGGTCAACACCGGCGAGGAGGGCGGCCAGTCGGTGCCGCACCTGCACCTGCACCTTCTAGGCGGGAAGCAGCTTTCGGGGCACGGGACGGCCTGAACGGCGGTTCTGAGCGCGGCGCCAGCGTGGGCGAACCTGCGTCGGCGGAAAGGGGGAGCGCCCCGGCGGAGGAGTCTCCGTCGGGGCGCCGTGCATGGGCCCCGCCGAGAGCCTGCCGCTAGGGTGCGCCCCAGCGGAGGGACAGGAAGCGGTCGGCCGATGCGGGGCCCAGGCCGTAGTGGCGCACCCCGAGGCCGCCGGGGCTCGCGAGCCAGGAGTCCTCCTGGGAATGGACCAGCCTGCCGTCGAAGAAGACGCTGAGGGTGGACCCGACCGCCTGGAAACGTACCACGCTCGGGGGGCCGCCGCGCTGCCAGAGGACGTCGATCTGGCGAAGGATGGTGTACGAGTTCCCGTCCATACGGTACAGCTCCAGGTTCCGCTCGCCGCGCGGGAAGACCGACGCGTCGTCGCGGATAGCGAGCAGATAGTACCGGCCGTCGGCCTGATACCGGAGGACCAGCCCCGCGTCCTCCGCGTGGTTCGTCACGGTCTCTACCCAGCCGTCCCCGAGCGAGACGCCGTTGCGGATCAGCAGTGCGTTCTCGGAGGTGCCCGAGCCCACCAGCACGCCGTTGGAGATGGACCAGGCACCACCCGGCCCCCCGCGGGCGGTGTAGCTCCCCAGCGTGTTCGTGTCGAAGTCGTCGCCGCCGAGCGGCGCCCGGTCCACCACCGTGACCGTCGCCGTCGCGAACTTCCCCGACAAGCTGCTGGCCGTGATCGTCGCCGTCCCGGCAGTGACGCCGAGGACGTTGGGGCCGTCGGGCCGCGTGTAGTCCATCCGGGCGACGCCGGGATTCGAGGTGAGCCACCGGATCGACCACGCCTGCGGGATCTCTGCTCCGGCCGCGTCGTGGTGGGTCACAGTGAACCTCTGGAACGAGCCCACGTACATGGTGGGTGCCGCGGGCGAGATCCTCAGCTCCGCCAGTTCCACGCCGGAGGACGCGGTCGCGCCGAACTGTGCGGGCGCCACCCCTCCGACCGCCGCATGGGCCGTCTGGCGGAGGGTCGCCGCTCCCAGGGTCCACCGGGCGGAAGCGGTCCCGTCGGGACCGGTGCTCGCGGCCGGCGGGTCCAGGGTGCCCCCTCCGGCCGTGGCCGACCAGCCGACCGCGATGCCGCCCAGCGGGTTCCCGTAGCGGTCCGTCACGCGCACGGTGAGCGCCGCCGGGAGCGCCGACCCGGCGGGGCCGCTCTGCCCCTCGCCCGCCAGCTTCGCGACCACCGCGGGCGCACCGGGGCTCGCCGTGGCTCGGAAGACGGCAAGGGAGCCCGGGGCCTCCGGGCTGAGGGCCTGGAGGGTGTTCGACCCGGGGACGGTCCCCAGCGTCCAGGCGGTGCGCGCGAGCCCCGAATCGTCCGTCCTCCCGGAAGCGGGGGACACCGTGCCGCCCCCCACCGTGACCCTCCACTCCACCGTGGCGCCCGCGATGGGGTTGCCGTGCGCGTCCGCCATCCGGACGGCGGGCTGGCCGGGGAGAGCGCCGCCGACGGTGCCGGTCTGGCCGTCGCCGCTCACCGCGAAGACCCCCGCGGCGGGACCCGCAACCCCGGTTGCGTGGAACGGGAC
>DASYWD010000270.1 GCA_035936415.1 Longimicrobiaceae bacterium | reverse complement strand
CCGCCGGCCTCCGCCGTTCCCCGGCCGGCCCCGCTCGCCGCTCATCAGGCGCCGGGCTCCGCGTCCGCGTCCTCTCCGGCCGCGGCGGCGTACGCGCGGATGATGTCGCGCACCAGGCGGTGCCGGATCACGTCGGTGGGCTTCATGTAGACGAAGGAGATCCCCTCGATCCCCTTGAGGATCCGCTCCACCTGGAGCAGCCCCGAGTCGTCGCGCCGGGGGAGGTCCACCTGCGTGGGATCGCCCGTGATCACCGCCTTGGAGTTCAGCCCCAGGCGGGTCAGGAACATCTTCATCTGCAGCCCGGTGGCGTTCTGCGCCTCATCCAGGATCACGAAGGCGTCCTGGAGCGTCCGGCCGCGCATGTACGCCAGCGGCGCGATCTCGATGGTGCGCGCCTCCATGGCCCGCTTCAGCCGGTCGGCGGGCATCATGTCCTCCAGGGCGTCGTAGAGCGGCCGGAGGTACGGGTCCACCTTGTCCTGCAGGTCGCCGGGGAGGAAGCCCAGGTTCTCGCCGGCCTCCACGGCGGGGCGCGCCAGGACGATGCGCTTGACGCGCTTCCTCGCCAGCGCGTCCACCGCCATCGCCACGGCGAGGTAGGTCTTCCCCGTGCCCGCGGGACCGATGCCGACGACGATGTCGTTCTCGGCGATGGCCTCCAGGTACTCGCGCTGCCCGGCGGACTTGGGGTTGATGGACTTGCGGGCGCCCGGGACGTGGATCACCCCGCCCTCGGCCAGGCGGGATCCACCGTTCCCGACCCGCACCTCGTCCCAGAAGCGGTACAGGTCGTCCTGCCCGAAGGAGACCCCCCCCCGCGCCAGGTCGATCATGTGCTGCGCCACCGGGACCGCGCGCTCGATCTCCTCCACCCCGCCGGAGAGGAGGAGGTGGTCGCCGCGGAGCACCACCCGGCACCCGCAGAGGCGGCCGAGCTCGGTGAGGTGCGCGTCGTTGATCCCTCCCACCAGGAGGGGGTCGGCTCCCTCGATCGAGAGCCTGTGCTGAACCGTCTGGACGTCCGTGTTCGCCATGTATGACCCGTTGACGACGCGCGGCGGGGCGACCCTCAGCCGGTCTCCTCCCCGAGCGTCCGGATGTGTAGTTCCCTCAGGTCCCCGGAGTCCACCCGGGTCGGAGCGCCCTCGAACAGGGCGCGGGCCGAGGCGGTCTTCGGGAAGGCGACGACTTCGCGAATGCTCGCCGCCCTCGCGAGGAGCATGATCATGCGGTCGAACCCGAACGCGAACCCCGCGTGGGGCGGCGCCCCGTAGCGGAAGGCTTCCAGGAGGAAGCCGAACTTGGTCCGCGCCTCTGCCTCGCCGATCCCCAGCGCCCGGAAGATCCGCCGCTGCAGCTCGGGGTCGTGGATCCGGACCGACCCGCTGGCCAGCTCGTTCCCGTTGTACACCGCATCGTACGCCCGGGATCGTACGGGGAGGGCGTAGAGCCGCCGCGCGGCCTCCGCGGGCGCCGCTCCTTCCCCCTCGGTGGCCTCGAACACCGCGCCGACGTCCTCCGGGTGCGGCATGGTGAAGGGGTGGTGCGCCGACACCAGCCGGTCCAGGTCCGCGTCCCAGTCGAAGAGCGGGAAGTCGGTCACCCAGAGCCAGGCGTGCTTCCCGGCGTCCACCAGATCCATCTTCCGTGCCAGGTGGCGGCGGAGCTCGTCCAGCGCCGGCTCCAGCCCGGCGGGGACGGAGCGCCCGGCGGCCTCGTCCGGCGCGCGGTCCACCTCCACCCGCACCGCGCGGAAGTCGCCCACCACCGCCACGAACAGGTCGCCCGCCTCCATCCGCGTGGCGGCGTAGAACGCCTGCGCGCTCGCCTCGTCCAGCGCCTTCGCGAACTGCCCGGTGAGCCCCTCCTCGCTCCGCTTCACCCAGAGCGCGCCCGCGGCCCCGCCCCGCTTCGCCACCTCCTGCAGCTCGTCCGTCTCCTTCCGGGAGAGGCGCGCGCCGCCGGGAACGCGGATGCCGCGGATGCGCTGCGAGGTCCCCTGGGTCGCCTGGAAGAGGCGGAACTCCGTCCCCTGGAGCACCTCCGTGACGTCCACGACGGAGAGGTCGAAGCGCAGGTCGGGCTTGTCGGTCCCGTAGCGCTCCATGGCCTCCGCATAGGTCATGCGCGGAAACGGCGTGGGGAGCTCCACCCCCAGCACCTCCCGCCACACCGCGGCCATCATCTCCTCGCCCACGCGGAAGACGTCCTCCTCGTCCACGAAGGACATCTCGGCGTCGATCTGCGTGAACTCGAGCTGCCGGTCGGCGCGCAGGTCCTCGTCGCGCAGGCACTTCGCGATCTGGAAGTACCGGTCGAAGCCGCTCACCATGAGGAGCTGCTTGTACAGCTGCGGCGACTGCGGCAGGGCGAAGAACTCGCCCGGGTGCACCCGCGACGGGACCAGGAAGTCGCGCGCCCCCTCGGGTGTGGGCTTGGTTAGGAGCGGAGTCTCCACCTCCAGGAACCCCTGCCCGGACAGGTAGCTGCGCACGACCTGCGCCGCGCGGTGCCGGATGACGAAGTTCTTCTGCAGCTCCGGCCGGCGCAGGTCCAGGTAGCGGTGCTGGAGGCGCAGGTCCTCGGAGGGGAGCTCCTCGTCGGCGGCGTAGTCCACCTGGATAGGGAGCGCCTCGGCCACGGTGAGCACCCGGAGCCCGGTGGCGCGCACCTCCACCTCGCCGGAGGGGAGCTGCGGGTTCACCTTGATCCGGCGCTCCACGGTCCCCTCCACCTGGACCACCGACTCCGGCCGGAGCTCGCGCGCGGCGGCCAGCACCTCGGCCGGGGTCCACGAGGGGTCGAACGACACCTGCACCAGCCCGGCGCGGTCGCGGAGGTCGAGGAAGGCGACGCCTCCCAGGTCGCGGATGCGGTGCACCCACCCGGCGAGGCGGACGCTGGTCCCGGCGTGCGGGGCGCGCAGCTCCCCGGCGGGGAGGGTGCGGAGCGAGGTGGCGAGGACGGAGTCGGTCATGGGCTCGTGCGGGCGGGGGTGCGTCCCCGGCGCCACGCCTGGAAGCGGGTATACGCAAAGGCGCCGGCCAGGACGCCGAGCGCGTCGGCGGCCCAGTCGGCAGGATCCATGGAGCGTCCGGGGACGAAGCCCTGGTGCAGCTCGTCCGAGGCCGCATACAGCCACCCCAGCGGCACGGCCCACCGCGGCGACCCGCCGGAGGAGGCGACGGCGTGCGCCAGGAGGAAGCCCAGGACCGCGTAGGTGCCGAAGTGGAGCACCTTGTCGGCGCTCCAGAACGAGGGGATCGAGACGGAGGACCGGCCGCTCACGGCGAAGATCGCGACGGCCCAGAGGACCGCCGGGATCCACCCCAGCACGGCCCGGCTCACGCCTGCTCCGCTTCGGCCAGGATCGCGTGGAACTCCTCGGGCGACACGGCGTCCGCCAGCCGCCGGCGGAAGGCGTCGCTGCGGACCAGCCGGGAGATCCGGCTCAGCGCCTTCACGTGGTCCCCCGCCGCGCTCTCCGGCCCCACCAGGAGGAAGAAGAGGCTCACGGGGCGTCCGTCCAGCGCCTCGAAGTCGACCGGCTCGGCAGTCACCCCCGCCGCCATCGCCAGCGCGGACACCTCCGACGACTTCCCGTGCGGGATCGCCACGCCGCTGCCGATCCCGGTGCTCAGCACCGACTCGCGCTCGCGCACGGCGCGCAGCACCTCGGCCGAGTCTCCCACCTCGCCGGTGCCGTGGAGCACTTCGACCAGCTCGCGGAGCAGGTCGTCCTTGGACCTTCCGGCCAGCGGGATGCGGATCCGCTCGGGCGGGAGAAGCTCGGAAAGCTGCACGGAAACCTCGGTCACCCCTGGGCCTGGATGCGGTGTTCGCGGGGGTCGCTCCCCCGCGGGCGCAAGGGTTGCAAAGGTAACGCCACGGTTATTCGGCATCAAGCGCGGACGGGGTCGTCCGCGCGGGAACCCCGCCGCCGCTGCGGGGGACTAGGACGCTGCGATCCGGCCGGGGCGTGGGAGGGATCCTCCGCCGCCCCTTCTGCAGAAAAGGTGTGCACCGATGAGCGCTTCCGAAGCAAGGACCGACCTCGTTGGCCTCCTCCCCGAGGATGCCGAAGCCATGCTGACCGCGCACTTCGCGGAGCGCAGCCAGCCCCGCTACCGCGCGAAGCAGGTGCTCGGCTGGCTGTACGCCCGCCTCGCCTTCGGCTTCGAGGAGATGAGCGACCTCCCCAGGGCGGAGCGGGACGCGCTCGCGCAGGCGTTCGACTTCACCGCGCCGGAGGTGGCGAAGCTCTCGCGCAGCGTGGACGGCACGGCGAAGCAGCTCTGGCGGCTGCACGACGGGGAGCTGATCGAGTCGGTGCTGATCCCCACCTCCACCCGCCTGACGCTCTGCATCTCGTCGCAGGCGGGGTGCGCCATGGCGTGCTCCTTCTGCGCGACGGGGTGGGCCGGGTACCGGCGCCAGCTCACCGCGGGGGAGGTCGTGGCGCAGTTCCGCGGCGCCCGCGCCTGGGCCGGCGACAACGGCTACGGGGAGATCACCAACGTGGTGTACATGGGGATGGGCGAGCCGCTGATGAACCGCAAGGCGGTCTTCCCCTCGCTGGCGATCCTGAACCGCGGCTACGAGCTGGGCGCGCGCCGCATCACCGTCTCCACCGTGGGCGTGGTCCCGGGGATCCTGGAGATGGCGGACATGCCGGAGCAGTACCGGCTGGCGATCTCGCTGCACGCGCCCAACCACGAGCTGCGGCAGAAGCTGATCCCGCTGGAGAAGAAGCACCCGCTCCCCGACCTGCTGGAATCGCTGCGCCGCTTCGACGAGGCGGGCGGGAAGCGGATCACCTTCGAGTACGTGATGATCGACGGCGTCACCGACCTTCCGGAGCTGGCCGACGAGCTGGCGGAGCGGGTGAGCGAGTTCAACGCCTTCGTGAACCTGATCCCCTTCAACCCCATCCCGGGGACGGAGTGGAAGCCCAGCTCGCGGAACCGGCTCAACTACTTCGTGGAGCGGCTGGGGAAGCGCGGGATCTCCGCGGCGGTCCGCGAGTCGCGCGGGAGCGACATCGCCGCCGCGTGCGGCCAGCTCCGCGCGGAGGCCACGGAGGGCCGCAAGCCGGTGCAGATCACCCCGAGCTCGACGATGAAGGCGCGGCCCGCACGGGAGGCCGCGGCGGGGGATTGACCGTCGGAAGTGCAGGTGGGGGATCGAAAGGGCCCGGCCCGCGGGTTCGCGGGCCGGGCCCTTTCGCCGGCGCATCGGGTCCGGCTCTACCCGTCAGGACGGGGTGAGCAGCAGGGCACGCACCTCTCCCGTGCTCCGGTTCCTCCCCGTCGCGGAGATCTCGCCCCAGTCGTTCAGGTCGGAGGCGGTCACGACCTCCCACTCCACCCCCGCCGCGTCGTCGAGCCGGATGAGGGTGCCGCCGCGAACGAGCACCGGCTTGCCGTCCGCTCCCGTCGCAAGGACGTCTCCGTGGCCGTTCACCGCGGTCGCCGTGGTCGTCCCCGGGACGTCCCTCCGGGTCGAGCCGTCCCAGGTGCAGCCGATCAGGTTGGGGGACGTGCCGCAGCGGCCGACCACGAGGCTGTGGTCGTTGATGCCGCGCGCCACCATCCCACGGGGGCCGACCGCCGTCTGCCCGTCTTTCCAGAGGTGCACCACCGGGTCCGTTCCGCCGTAGCTCACGTCGAACCAGCGGGTGAAAGCGACCGTGCCGCGGCGGTTGATTCCCCCCGCCGTATAGTCCGCGAAGTCCTCCGAGCCCGGAGCCGTAATCCGCGTGACGCCTTTCCCGCGGGCCAGGTACGTCGAGGCGCTCACGTGGGTGCCGCCACCCGAGGTGACGCTCACGTGCTCCAGCACCACGTGGCCGCTGTCGTTGAGGGCCAGGCGGTCGAGCCAGACGGAGGTCATGTCGCTGGAGACCAGGCTCACACCGGGGATCTCGATCGCGGACCGGGCGCCGCTGCGCCACCTCCATGCGGAATACACCGGCCGGAGCAGACCCGGGTTGGGATGCGGACGGTGCGCCACGCCCACGACCTCACCGCGGTCGCTTACGTCGGAGGCCCGCCCGTAGCTGCTTCCCGCGGGGACGCCCAGATCCACCATGCCTCCATGCCGCCAGAGGAACGGGTGCACCGCCCCGTTCCCCGCGACGCGGGACTCCCCCACCACCTCGCGACGGTTGTTCAGCGCGTTCGCCCGGCTCGTGTCCCCGCCGAGCGTCCCGAGCACACGCACCCTGAACCGGTCCCCCGGGACCACCCGCACCGGCAATTCGGCGCTCTTCAGCCCCGCCCTCACCGTGACTACGGCGCTCCCCGCGGCGATCCCCCGGATCGCACCGCCCTCCTCGACCGCCACTACGCCCGGCGCGGACGATGAAAGCGCGAGCGAATGTGCCAGAGGCTGCCCCGAGGCGTCCGCCATGTCCACGAACAGCCTTCCGGAGCGGCCCGGGAGCAGTACCGCCGAGTCCGGCGCGACGGAGAGGCTCGCCACGGGCCGCTCCACCGTGAGGCGGACCGAGTCGGAGCGGCCGCCGGCCGATGCGTGGATCACCACCTCCCCGGGCGCCCGCCCGGTCACCTGCCCGGCGGCGACCGCGGCGACCCCGGGATCGCTGCTCCTCCATTCGATGCGGTTGCTGCCGAGGCTCTCACCCGACGTGCCGGTGGCCCGCGCGTCGAGCGAGATGGTCTGGCCCACGTCGAGGTACTGCGTGGGCGCGGTCAGCTGCAGCGCGTCCACGGGCTCGGGCCGCCCCGGATCATCGCACGCCGCGACGGCCGAGAGCGACACCAGCAGGAGGCGGCGGCGCATACGCCCGGCGAAAAACGGCCCGAATGGCACCGCGCGCGAGGAGAATGGCATCAGAAGGTGCAGGTACGCGTGATCGTCAGCAGCCGGGCACACCGCCCGGGGGACCGCTTCCGATCGGACGAGCGAGGGGGGCCGGCGGTCACCGCGCGTGCCGCAACTTCCGAGCGCGGTCCGGACGCTACGACTCCTCGTCCCCGACCGGCGCGGTCGTGGAGTCCGCAGCGCCCACGCTCTCCCGGGCACCCCTCCAGTCCCGCCCGACCACCACCGTGACTTCCAGGAGCAGCGTGGAATCGGGGCGGCTCCGGACGTTCTCCACCTCCAGCGCATCCGCGACGTCGCGGGCGACCTCCTCCCGCCCGACGCGGTCGATGACCAGCGTGGTGTCCGGGGAGAAGCCGCGCGCGTTCCCGAAGTACACCACGTCGAAGCCGCGCTCGCGGAGGGTGCGGGTGACGGTGCGCGCCAGCCCCGGCACCCCGGCGGCGTTCAGCACCTCCACGCGCACCCGCTCTCCGGGCGCCGCGCGCGCGGCGGGGACGTCCGGAACCGACTCCGGCGTGGACGCCCGGTCGCCGTCGCCGCCCGGCCGGAGCCCCATCGCCAGCGAGACCACCAGCCCGACCACCAGCAGGAGGACCGCGGCGAGCGCCAGCGCCCGTAGCCGCTTCATCCACCCACCCCCACCAGGGCGCTCCAGAACGCCGCGGTCTCCGGGCTGACCGGCTTGCGGCGGTCGATCAGGTGCCGGATGCGCGAGCGCAGCACCTCGATCAGGACCTCGTCCATCTCCGCCGGCATGCGCGCGGCGAGCGAGGCGCGCCACTCCGGCTCGAAGTCGCGCCCCGGCTCCAGGAAGTCGGCGAGGTAGAGCGCCTTGCCGAGAGGCCCGAAGCCCGGGTGGCCGAGCGTGTGGTAGCGGATGGCGTCGCGGATCTCCGCGTCCGCCTCGCCGGCCAGGCGCTCCGCGGCCGCCGGGCCGTGCAGCACGGGGCCAGGAAGGACGCGGAAGCGTTCCGGCACCGCCGCGCGCAGGCGCTCCGGGTCGGCGTCCCGGAGGGCGTCGTGGAGCCACCCGGCGGCCACCCAGCGGTCGCGCTCGCGCGGGTCCAGCTCCGCGGCGTCGGCCCACTGGTCGAGGAGGGCGGCCACGCGCGCGATGTGCTCGCGACGGCGGGGGGACGCCTCCGCCCAGGGGGGGAGCTCGCCGCGCGCGGCGGCGCGCACGGTTGCGGGGAGGTCGGCGGTGGGATCAGTCGTAGCCGCGTCGGGCATACGGCTCCAGGATGGCTCGGTTTCGGATGGAGGTGTGCGACAGGTAGTTCCAACCCTTCAGCTCCACCCCGCTCCCCACCCAGCTGTCCACGATGCGGCACCCGGGCCCCACCACCGTCTCCTCGCCGACGGTGGTCTGCCCCTCCAGCACCACCCCCGGGTAGACCACGGTGTCGCGGCCGATCCGGACGTCGAGGTCCACCCAGGTGGTCTGGGGGAGGTAGAAGGTGACGCCCCCCTCCATGAGGCGCGCGAGCAGCCGGTCGTGGATCACCTCCGTGGCGCGGGCGAAGTCGCGGCGGTCGCGGACCACCAGCCCGCTCTCCGCGTCCACCCGGCGCGGCGCGTCCGCCAGCTCCTCGGCCAGCCCGGCCATCCCGCGCCAGCGGCGGAGGTGCCGGCGCGCGGCATCGAGGCCCAGGCAGACGGCGGCGGGACTGCCGTGCCCGTCCGCCAGGACGTGCGTGAATTCGGAGGCGAGGATGCCCTGGACCCCCTGGGCGAGGAGCGGGGCGCGGGCATCCACCAGCAGGAGGCGCTCGTCCGGGTCGCCCGCCTCCTCCACGACCTCCCAGAGGTCCCCGCCCGCGCGCTCGAAGATGCGGATCCCCTCCCAGGCGTCCAGGAACGGGTCCAGGCTCAGCTCACGATCGGAGACGAGGAGGATGCGCGACGGCGCCGGGGTGAGAGAAGCCAGCGCGGACACGGCGTGCCACGCCAGCGGGCGCCCGGCGAGGGGGTGCAGGAAGGTCGGGAGCCGGGACGACATCCGATCGTCGACGGGCTCGGTGCGCGCCAGGACGACACCGGTCCAGGCGGCCATCTCCGTCAGGGGGCGCAGGCGCGGAGGGAGTTCCCCACGATGCGGTTCTCCCCATCCACGAAGACGAAGGTGGGGCGGTAGGTGCCGAGCTCCGCCTCGTCGTACTGCCCGTACGAGATCACGATCACCCTGTCCCCCGGGTGAACGAGCCGGGCGGCGGCGCCGTTGAGGCAGATCTCCCCCGCCCCGCGCTCGCCGGGGATGACGTACGTCTCGAAGCGCGCGCCGTTGTCGACGTCGACCACCTGGACCTGCTCGTACTCCAGGAGGTCGGCGGCCTCCATGAGGACCGGATCGATGGTGATCGACCCCACGTAATTGAGATCCGCCCCGGTCACCGTCGCCCGGTGGATCTTGGACTTGCACATCGTGCGGAACATGTCGATCCCTGGAGGGGGGCTACGTCAAAGGATTCCGTTGTCGATCAGCCGGGTCTTCCCGACCCGGGCCGCCACCGCACACGCCGCGCCCGGAAAGGCCCGCTCCACCGGCTCCAGCGTGCCCGGGTCCACCACCTCGGCGTACTCCGCTTCTACACCGGACACCGCGAGCGTGCTCCACAGGACCTCGCGGAGCGCGCTCCCGTCCGTCTCCCCGGCCGCGAAGCGCGCCCGGCACGCCTCCACCGCGCGGGAAAGGGAGCGCGCACGCTCCCGCTCCTCCGGGGAGAGGTAGACGTTGCGCGAGCTCATGGCGAGGCCGTCCGCCTCGCGCACGATGGGCGCGACGTCCACCTCCAGCGGCATGTCCAGGTCCGAGGCCATGCGGCGGACCAGGAGCGCCTGCTGGAAGTCCTTCTGCCCGAAGACCGCCACGTCCGGCGTGAAGATCCCGAACAGCTTGGCGACCACCGTCAGCACCCCGCGGAAGTGCCCCGGGCGCGACGCCCCGCAGAGCCGGCCCTCCACGGCCGGGTCCGCGACCACGCTCACCCGCGGCTCTCCGTCCGGGTACATCTCCGCCGCCGAGGGAGCGAACACCAGCGCCACGCGGCGCGCCTCGGCCAGGCGCAGGTCGCGCTCCAGGTCGCGCGGGTAGCGGTCCAGGTCCTCCGACGGCCCGAACTGCAGCGGGTTGACGAAGATGGACATGGCGACCCAGCCGGCGCGCCCGCGGGCGCGGTCCACCAGGGAGAGGTGGCCCTCGTGCAGGTACCCCATGGTGGGGACCAGCGCGACGGTGCTGCCCGCCTCGCGCGCCGCGGCGACGGCGGCGCGCACCTCGGCCCGGGTGCGGACGACCTGCATCGGCGCCTACTCGAAGGTGTGCTCCGCCGCCGGATACTCCCCGGCGCGGACGGCGCTTACGTAGTCGGCCAGGGCGGCGCGCGTCGCCTGGCCCAGCTCGCCGAAGCGGCGGAGGAAGCGCGGCGTGAAGTCCTCGTTCAGCCCCAGCATGTCGTGCAGCACCAGGACCTGCCCGTCGCACCCGACCCCGGCGCCGATGCCGATGGTGGGGATGGACAGGCTCTGCGTGACCGCGGAAGCGATCGAGCCGGGGACCAGCTCCAGGACGCAGCAGAAGGCGCCGGCGTCCTCGAGCGCCCGCGCCTCCGCCATCAGCCGATCCCGTCCGCCCTCCTCCCTTCCCTGCACCCGCGAGCCCCCGATGACGTTGACGGACTGGGGGGTGAAGCCCAGGTGCGCCATCACGGGGATCCCCACCCGCACCAGCGCGCGCACCGTCTCCACGACCTCCGGCGAGCCGCCCTCCAGCTTGACGGCGGCCGCGCCGGTCTCCTGGAGGACGCGGCCGGCGTTGCGGATCGCGTCTTCGCGGGTGACCTGGTAGGTGAGGAAGGGGAGGTCCACCACCACGAGCGCCCGCCGGATGCCCCGGCGCACGGCGCGCGCGTGGTGGATCATGTCGTCCAGCGTCACGGGGACGGTGGAGTCGTACCCCAGGACGACGTGCCCCAGCGAGTCGCCGACGAGCACCACGTCGGTGCCCGCCTCGTCGACCAGCCGCGCGAAGAGGTAGTCGTAGGCGGTGAGGACGGCGATCCGCTCCCCACGCCGCTTCATCTCCCGGAGCGACGTCGTGGTGACGCCCCGGCTCGAACCCGCGCTCTGAACGGACATGAAGCTCTCCGGCACCTTGATCCTGCGCCGTGACACACACGTCGCGCACCCGTCACGGCGCCGAGCTTATACCGCTTCTCCGGCGGGTTGACCGGCCGAAAACCTAATCGCATCTTGGGGGGGTGTCAAACCCGATCCGGTACGATCCCGTGCTCGTCCGCGCCCTGGCCCGCGAGCTGGACGAGCGCCTCCGCGGCCGCGCCGCGCGCCCCTCCCTCTCCTTCGCGCCGGACCTTTCCGCCGCCCTCGTGCTGGACGCGGGGGAGGCGCTCCGCTTCGACCTGCACCCCACGCGCGGCTGGACGCGAATCGTCCCCGCCCCGGAGGACGCGGACGAGGAGCCGGACGCGCGCGTCACGGGCGTCTCCGCCCCCCCGGACGAGCGCGTCCTCTTCATCGACCTCGCCGACCCGGCCTCCTTCGGGAGCGCGCGGCGCAGGGTGGTCGTCGAACTGCACACCAACCAGTGGAACGCGCTGGTGACGGCCGGCGAGGAGGAGCGGATCATCACCGTGCTGCGCGGGCGCAACGCCGGGGAGCGGGCGCTCCGCATCGGCGCGCACTACCGCCCTCCCCCGCCCTCGCGCCGCTACGGCACGGGCGACGAGACGCGGGAGGACGCCTGGGATGCGTGGCGCACGCTCATGGGCCGCGTCGCCCCGGCGGACCGCCCCGGCGCGGCGGTGCGGAACTTCGCCTGGACCAGCACGCTCACGGCGAAGCCGCTGCTGGGGGACGCCGCGCGCACGGAGGACGAGCGGGAGGTGGAGGCCGCGTTCGCGCGCTGGTGGGCGCTGCGCACGGGCGAGGGGGAGCACCCCGTGCTCCTGGAGCGGAAGGGGGGACCGCAGCCCTTCCCGGTGCCGCTTCCGGGGATCCCCGCGCGCCCGGCCGCTTCGCTCCTGGAGGCGATGGAGACCGCCGCCG
>DASYWD010000269.1 GCA_035936415.1 Longimicrobiaceae bacterium | reverse complement strand
GGGCCGCTCCGGCGGCCCCGCGTCGGGTCGTACACGGTCCCCGGACCGATGGTCCGGCCGGGGATCCGTCAATCGGCCTCGCGGCCCAGGTCCAGCACCTCCGCGACGACCTTCTTGATCCCCCAGCGCCGGGCCTCCCGGCAGTCGTCCACGTAGATGTCCACCTTGGGGCCCTTCACCGCGCCCCCGGTGTCCATGATGACGAACACCCCCAGGGGGCGGCCGTCCGGGTGCGAGAGCCGGACCACGGAGCCGAGCGGAAGGAACTCCGGGTCCGCCGCGGCCACCCCGTCGCGCGTGTGGATCCCGGTGCGGGTCTTCCCCTTCAGGCAGTACATGGTGGAGGTCATGTCGTGCCGCGCCGCGATCCGGAACGCCGGAGCGGCGGGGGCGCGCAGGCTCTCCCCCAGGTCGCGGTCCAGCTCCTCCGCGAGGCGGAGCGGCTGCGCCTGCGGTGGGGGCGCCAGCGGACGCGCCATGGCCGGGGCGACGAACCCCTTCGACACGGCGGCGGCCGGCGCGAGCGGCTGCACCGCCGTCCCCGGAACGCAGGCCCACACCCCGGCCAGCGCCCCCACCACCCCCACGCTCAACAGCGACGACACCCACCCGCGCCCGCTCCTCGTGGAGCGGGGCACCCGGCCGCCCGGGTCGATCCTGTAGGCCAATGGTCACCTCCGGAGCAAGTTTCCGGCGCCCGTCTACGCTTCCGCCCCCGCCGGCCGCGCCTCCGGGCCGACCGGCTCGCCCGTGGCGAGCTTCGCCCCGCCCTGGAAGAGGGCGGAGCCGCGGTAGCGGGCGAGGGCGGAGGCGAGCAGCAATTTTACGAGCACGGCCAGGGGGACCGCAATGATCAGCCCCACGAAGCCGAAGAAGTACCCCGAGACGGCGAGCGCCAGGATCACCCAGACCGGGTGCAGCCCCACCGCCTCGCCCACGATCTTGGGCCCGATGACCGAGCCGTCCAGCACCTGCACCACGGCGAAGACCAGCGCGATCTTCCCCAGGCCGAGCAGCACGCTCCCCGAGAAGAGGGCGATGATCAGCGCCGGGATGAGCGAGGCCACCAGCCCCATGTACGGGATCACGTTGAACACTCCGGCCACCACGCCGAGAAGGAGCGCGTAGGGGAAGTCGAGGATCCAGAAGCCCAGCCAGGTGAGCACCCCCACGATGGCCGCGGCCAGGAACTGCCCGCGCAGGTACCCGGAAAGGAGCCGGTCGTACTCGCGGAAGAAGCCGAGGACGTGCCCCTGCTGCGCCGCCGGGACGAGACCGGTGAGGCTCCCCTGGAGGTGGCCCCAGTCGCGCAGCAGGTAGAAGGTGAGGATCGGCGTCAGGAAGACGTAGCTGAGCAGGCTCAGCACCGAGCTGACCCCCCGCCCCACGCCCAGCACCCCCTGCCACGCCGCCCGCGCGAGCTGCGCCTGGCGGTCCTGGAGGTACGCCATCACCGCCTCCGGCTGCACGGCCCGCAGCCGCGCCAGCACCGCCTCCTCGTCCAGGTACGGGAGGTCGCGCCGCTGCAGCATCACCTGCCAGCGCTCCACCTGCAGCGTGAACGCCTGGAGGTAGCCGGGGACGTTGGCGATGAAGCCGGCGACCTGCTCACCCAGGGCGGGGATCCCGACGACCGCCACCAGCACGATCGCCACCAGCGCCGGCACGGCCAGCAGGAACACCGCCAGCGTGCGCGAGAGCCCCCGCCGCTCCAGCACGCTCACCAGCGGGTGCTGGATGTACGCCAGCACCAGCGCCAGGAAGAAGGGGGCGAGCAGGAACCCCGTGGTCTCCAGCAGCCACACCAGCGTGAGGATCCCGGTGGCGCTCACCAGGAGGACGTAGTGCCGCGAGCCCCGGCTGGGGGAGACCAGGAACAGGAAGAGCAGGAACAGGATGAACGGGTTGAGCAGCGTCCGCAGCGAGAACAGGAAGAGCGCCAGGACGAACACCACCGCGACCGCGTGGATCGTGCGCCAGCTGAGGCCCTCCGCGGCGGACGCGGCGGGAGTGGTCTGCGAATCGTACATGGGGGGAGGCAAGGGTCGGGGGACGGGGCGTCCGGCGCGCTCCGCGCGCACGCTTCCTGCAAGGCAAGGTGCCACGTAGGCGCCAGCAACCGAACCGGAGGAGCCAGAAATGAACAAGAGCAAGATCGTGAAGGCCGCGGCCTGGGCCGCTGCCCCGAAGATGATGTTCGCCGCGAAGAACCCGCGCAAGGCCGCCCTGCTCAAGGCCACCCGGTGGGCGGTGGGGCGCGTGCGCCCCGAGCCGAAGCGCAGCCTCACCGGGCGCAACGCCGCGGTGGGCCTCGGCGCCGCCGCGCTGGCCGTCCCGCTGGGGCTCTGGCTGGGGCGGAAGCTCCGCCAGGACGACGAGTGGACCACCGCGCGCTGAGCGGCTCCAGGCGAACCGGGGGCGCGGCGGGGGATCTCCCCCGCCGCGCCTTTTTTTCGCCCTGGCACGCGCCTCGCTTCGGCCCGGGCGGAGACGATCTGGCGACGGACGACCGAAAGCGGGGGGACGACGTGGACCGGTGGAGCTGGCACATGCGCCGCGGCGAGATGGAGGCCGCCTGGAAGATCAGCGACGAGGAGCTGCGCTCCCACGCAGGGGTGCCCTGCTGGCACCTCCCCCGCCACTGCCAGTGGGTGTGGGACGGCGCACCGCTCGCCGGCAAGCGCGTGCTGGTGCGGTGCTACCACGGCCTGGGCGACACCCTGCAGTTCGTCCGCTACGCGCCGCTGCTGCGCGAGGTCGCCGCGGAGGTGGTCTTCTGGGCGCAGCCGAAGCTGATCCCGCTGCTGCGCACCGCGCGGGGGATCGACCGGCTCCTCCCCCTGCACGACGGCACCCCGGAGGTGGAGTACGACGCCGACGTGGAGATCATGGAGCTGGCGCACGTCTTCCGCACCACCCTGCAGACGCTCCCGGCGGAGGTCCCCTACCTCCACGCCGATCCCGCCCCGCTCCCCCGCGGGCGCGGCCTGGCCGTGGGGCTCGTCTGGCGCGCGGGCGACTGGGACGACCGGCGCACGGTCCCGCTCCCGCTCCTGGCCCTCCTCGCGGCGGTCCCCGGAATCGAGCTGCACGTGCTGCAGCGCGGCCCCGCGCTCGACGAGCTCCCCGAGGGCTTCGGCCTCGTCTCCGGCTCCGATGACCCGCTGGAGGCCGCGCGGGTGATGCGCGCCCTGGACCTCGTCGTCACGGTGGACAGCATGCCCGCGCACCTGGCAGGCGCCCTGGGCGTCCCCGTGTGGACCCTGCTCCACTCCGAAGCCGACTGGCGCTGGATGGAAGGGCGCGACGACAGTCCCTGGTACCCGACGATGCGGCTCTTCCGGCAGGAGCGCCCCGGCGAGTGGGCGCCGGTCGTGGCGCGGGTGTCAGCCGAGCTGGCGAGGATGGCGGGGGAGCGGGAGGGGGAAGAGGGTGAAGTGCGAGGTGCGAGGTGCGAGCTGCGGTGCGGCGCTCACGGCTCGCCGCCGTCCTCCGACGGCGGAGCCCCCCGCGCCAGCTCCCCCAGCAGCCGCTCCGCCGCGGCCCGGAGCACCTCCCGCGCGTTGTCGTAGGAGATCGCCTCGATGGCCTCCTGCAGCGGGAGCCAGACGCACTCCGTGATCCCCTCCTCCTCCTGCGGGCAGGTGTCGCCGGTGGGCGCCTCGATCAGGTAGAAGTGGCAGAACTTGTGGATCAGGCGGCCGCGGAAGCGGAAGAACCAGTCGATGGTCTGCAGCCGCGGCCCCAGCACCAGGTCGCCCAGCCCCGTCTCCTCGCGCACTTCGCGGAGCGCCGCGTCGGCCGGGGTCTCCGCGCCCTCCAGGTGCCCCTTGGGGAAGCCCCAGTGCTGGTAGCGGTCGCGGATCAGGAGGACGTGCGCGGCCTCCCCGTGCCAGCGGAAGATCACCCCCCCGGCGCTGGTCTCCACGCGCGCCCGCCCGCCGCGCTGCGTCCCGCCCCGCCGCCGCCTAGTCACCCCGCAGCCCCTCCACGATCTGCACCGCGTTGGTCGCCGCGCCCTTGCGCAGGTTGTCCGCCACCACCCAGAGGTGCAGCGTCCGCGGGAAGTCCGGATCGGTCCGCACCCGCCCCACGAACACCTCGTCGCGGCCGGCGGCCTCCAGCGGGGTGGGGAACTCCGCCGCCTCGCGCGCCAGCACGATCCCGGGGAAGCGCTCCAGCGCAGTGAGGGCGTCGTCCAGCGTGAAGCGGTGCCCGGTCTCCACCATCACCTGGACCGAGTGCCCCACCTCCACCGGCACCCGCACGCAGGTGGCGGCCACCGGGAGGTTCGGGACGTCCAGGATCTTGCGCGTCTCCTGGATCATCTTGCGCTCCTCCCCGGTCCACCCCTCCGCGTCGAAGTCGCCGATGCGGGGGAGCGCGTTCCCGGCGATGGGGCGCGCGAAGGGCGAGTCCTGCGCCCGTCCGCCCTCCAGCTCCGCGCGCAGCGCCCCCCGCCCCGTCTCCCCCGCCCCGCTCACCGACTGGTAGGTGGTCGCCACCACCCTGCGCACACCGAACGCGTCGTGCAGCGCCTTGAGCGCCACCACCATCTGGATGGTGGAGCAGTTGGGGTTGGCGACGATCCCCTTCGGGCGGCGCTCCGCGGCGGCCAGGTTCACCTCCGGCACCACCAGCGGCACCTCCGGGTCCATGCGCCAGGCCGAGGAGTTGTCCACCACCACCGCCCCCTCGTCCGCGGCGACCGGGGCCCACCGGCGCGAGCGGTCCGCTCCGGCCGAGAAGATGGCGAAGTCCACCCCGCGGAAGGCGCCCGGCTCCGGGGCCTGCACCGTCCACTCGCGCCCGCCCCAGGAGACGACGGTCCCCGCCGAGCGCTCCGAGGCCAGGAGCGTCAGGCGCTCCACGGGGAGGGCACGCTCCGCGAGCACCTGGAGCATGGTGCGGCCGACGGCGCCGGTGGCGCCCAGGATGGCGACGTGCATCGGCGGCTACCCCCGCTCCGCGGGCGCCACGCGCGCCTCGTCCGCGGCGCGCTCCAGCTCGAAGGCGCGGTGCAGCGCCCGCAGCGCGTCGTCCTCGCAGTCGCTCGGCACCAGCAGCGTGATGGAGATGGCGGAGGTGGACACGGCCTGCACCTCCACGCCCGCGTCGAGCAGGGCGCGGAAGGCGCGCGCGTACACCCCGGGGACGCCGGTCATCCCGCTCCCCACCAGCGTCACGCGCGACAGGTCGCCCCGCACCTCCCAGTCCCCTCCGCCCAGGCGCTCCGCCAGCCCGCCCACCACCCCGCGCGCCCGGTCGAGCGCGTCCTGCCAGACGGTCACCTGCAGCGACACGCGCCCGGAGGGCTCCGCGTGCTCGGAGATCATGTCCACGGGGACGCCGGCCTCCGCCAGGCGCGTGAGCACCTCGGTGGAGGTGGCCATCCCGCCGGGGAGGCCGCGCAGGGCCACCCTGGCGTGTCCCCGCTGCGAGGTGATCCCGGTCAGCGCCAGCTCTTCCATTCGATCCCGCTCCTGGGTGATGAGGGTGCCCCGCCCCTCCCCGTCCCCGCCGTCGTCGCGGAACGAGGAGAGGACGCGGATGTCCACGCCGTACCGGGCGCCGATCTCGACCGCGCGGGGATGCATGACCTGCGCCCCCGCCGCCGCCAGCTCGATCATCTCCGCGTGCGACACCCGGGGGACGAGCCGCGCCTCGGGGACGCGGCGGGGGTCCGCGGTGAAGACGCCGTCCACGTCGGTGAAGATCTCGCAGCGGTCCGCCTCCAGCGCCGCCGCCAGCGCCACCGCGCTGGTGTCCGAGCCGCCGCGCCCCAGCGTGGTGATCTCCCGCTCGCGGCTCACGCCCTGGAACCCGGCCACGATGACGATGCACCCGTCCGCCAGCGCGCCGCGCACCCGGTCCGCCCGCACCTCCCGGATGCGCGCGGCGGTGTGCGTGCCGTCGGTGATGATGGCCGCCTGGCTCCCGGTGAGGGAGAGGGCCTCCGCCCCCTCCTCGCGGATCGCCATCGCCAGCAGCGCCATGGAGATGCGCTCCCCCGCCGTGAGGAGCATGTCCAGCTCCCGCGGGTGCGCCCGGGCGGGCGTCTCGCTCCCGGTGACGAGCTGCGCCAGCGTGAGGAGGTCGTCCGTCGCGTCGCCCATGGCCGAGACCACCACCACGACGTCGTGCCCGCGCGCCCGGGTGGCCGCCACGCGCCGCGCCACCGCCCGGATCCTCTCCGGCGTCCCCACCGACGTGCCTCCGTACTTCTGGACGATCAGCATGGCATGGCGGCTCAGGTCACGGCTCAGAACAGCTTCAATTGCCCCACGTACTTCCCGGGGTTCGCCTGCAGGTCGGCGAGCAGGCGGCGCAGCGTGGCGACGGCGCGCTGCGTCTCCTCGTAGAGCGCCGGGTCCTCGATCAGGCGGCCGAGCGTCCCCTGGCCCTCCTCGATGCGGCTGGCGGCGCGCTGCAGGGTGGCGATCGCGGCGCGGGCCTCCGCCAGCGTGGGGCCCACCTGCGCGATCTGCGGCTGCAGCGAGCTCACGGTCGCGTCGACGGTCCCCAGCGTGCTCTCGGCGCGGGCCAGCAGCCCCGGCACACCCTGCCCCGCGGTCTCCAGCTGCTCGCTGAACTGGCGCAGGTTCTCGCTCGCCAGGCGCGCGTTGGCGAGCACCGCCTGGATGTCGCCCTGGTTGACGGCGGCACCGAAGTCGTTCGCCACGCGCTCCGCGGTGGCCGTGGCGTCGCGGATGTTGGCGGTGGCCTGCAGCACGTTCTGCGATACGTCGCGGTACGTGCCGGTCTGCTGGTCGATGAAGCCCCCCAGCTGCTCGCTGACCTCCTGCACGTTCTCGATGGTCTCGCGGATCTTGATCGCCGTCTCCTCGGTGAAGGCCAGCTCCACCCGCTCGGAGAGCGTCTCGATGTCCGTCGCGATGCGCGCGGCCACCGCCGTGAGCTCCGTGATGTCCGGGAGCGCCGCCCCCGGGAGCACCCCCGGGCGCGGGGCGATGGTCCACTGCAGCTCCGGGAACTCCCGTTGCGAGACGATCTCCGCCTGCCAGTCGCCGAAGAACGACTCCGCGGAAAGGAGCACCCCGGCGTCGTCCGGGAAGTTCACGTCCGGCGTCACCGTCATGGTGACGATCACGCCGTCGCCGCGAGGGGAAAGGACGATCTTCTCCACCCGCCCCACCCGCACGCCGCGGTACTTCACCTCGTTCCCCTCGTTGAGGAGCCCCACGCGCCGGAAGGTGGCGGCGATCTCCTGCTGCTCGCCGCCCCACGGCCGGCCGGTGAGCCACCACCCGCCCAGGGCCAGGATCGCCAGCCCGGCGATGACCACGATCCCGACCAGGACCTCGTTCTTCAGCGTCATCAACGTTCTCCGGTGCGGGAGGCATGGGGGTGCGCGGCCGTTTCTCGGGCCTCCGCCGCTTCGACCAGCTCCGGCTTCCCCTCGACGAAGCCGCGCACGACGGGGTGGCGGGTGCGGCGCATCTCGTCCGGCGTCCCCTCCTCAACCACCCTCCCCTCGTACAGCATGGCGATACGGTCGCTGATGCGGTACGCGCTCTCCATGTCGTGCGTGATCACCAGCGAGGTGGTACCCAGGTCCGCCTGCATCTTCCGGATCAGGCGGTCGATGGTGGTGGTGGTCACCGGGTCCAGCCCGCTGGTGGGCTCGTCGTAGAGGAGGTAGCGCGGGCGGAAGGCCACCGCGCGGGCCAGCCCGGCGCGCTTCTTCTGCCCGCCGGAGAGCTCCGCCGGGAAGCGCTGCTCGTACCCCTCCAGGTCCACCCGGTCCAGGGAGTCCGCCACCCGCTCGCGGATCTGCTCCTCGTTGAGCTTCCCCTGCTTTCGCAGCCCCATGGCGATGTTCTCGCCGATGGTCATGGAGTCGAAGAGCGCCGCGAACTGGAACACGTAGCCGATGCTGCGGCGCAGCTCGTACAGCTCCGTCCGGCGGAGCTTCGGCACCTCCATGTCGTCCACCCTCACGGTGCCGCGGTCCGGCTTCATCAGCCCCACCACGTGCTTCAGGATGGTGGACTTCCCGGCACCCGAGAAGCCGATGAGCGAGAGCGTCTCCCCCCGGCCCACCTCGAAGCTGAGCCCGCGTAGCACCTGCTTGGGCCCGAACGCCTTGTGGACGTCGATCAGCTCGATGCTCATCGCAGCAGCACCGCCGCCCAGACGGCGTCCAGGACCAGGATCATCATGCTGGAGATTACCACGGCACGCGTCGTGGAGATCCCCACCCCCTCCGCGCCGCCGGTGGTGGTGAACCCCTGGAAGCACCCGATCATCGTCACCACCAGCCCGAAGGAGGAGGACTTGATCAGGTAGTAGGTGATGTCGAAGGGGACGTGGAAGAGGCGCAGCCCCTTCACGAACTCCTGCGTGGACATCTCCAGCAGGTTGATCGCCGTGACCCACCCGCCCAGGATCCCGACCAGGTTGGCGAAGGTCACCACGATGGGGAACATCAGGATCCCGGAGAGCACCCGGGGGACCACGAGGTACGCCAGCGGGTCGTACGCCATGGTCTCCAGGGCGTCGATCTGCTCGGAGACGCGCATGGTCCCCAGCTCGGCCGCGATGTTCGCCCCCACCCGCCCGGAAAGCGCGAGTCCCGTGAGGACGGGGCCCAGCTCCAGGATGATCGTCTTCCCCACCAGCGTCCCCACGAAGTAGAGCGGGACGGCCCCGGTGAGGGTGTACGACGCCTGCAGCGCGAGCACGATCCCGGTGAAGGTCGCGATGAAGAGGGCGATGGGGAGCGAGTCCACCCCCAGCCTCCGCATCTGCTTCACCAGGAGCGGCCCCCACGTGGGGACGATGGCGACGGCGCGCCCCGCCTCCACGACGAAGTGTCCGAAGCCGCCCAGGCGCTCCAGGCCGCGCAGCGTGCTCCCGCCGACGACGGCGAAGGGTCGGGTCCAGTTCATCCGGGAATGATAGGGTGCCCGGGAGGCACGGGCCAGCGCGAGAGCGGCCCCCGCGCCGTCACTCGGGGGCGCCGAGGAGCGCCCGCCACTCTGCGGGGGCAAAACGGATGCCGGTGACGAACTCGCCGAACTCGCCGTACAGCGCGCTGGCCTCGTCGTAGCGCATCTGGGTGACGATGCGCTTGAAGTCCAGCGGGTCGCGGGCGAAGAGCGTCACCCCCCACTCCCAGTCGTCCAGCCCCACCGAGCCGGCGATCACCTGGAAGATCCGCCCGGCGAAGCGCCGCCCGGTCATCCCGTGCTCGCGCATGAGCCGGCTCCGCTCCTCCACGGGGAGGGTGTACCAGTTTGCCCCGGGCGTGCGGCTCTTGCTCATGGGGTAGAAGGAAACGTACTTCATCCCCTCCGGGACCTGGGGGTAGAGCCGGGTGCGCACGTGCGGGCTCCGCAGCTCCGCCTCGGCCGCCTCGTCCAGCGCGCCCCGGAATGCCTCGGTCCCGGCGCCGTGCTCCCGCGCGGCCTCGGCGGTGGCGTGGTACAGCCCGGCCTCGGTCACGGAAAGGTAGTCCCACTCCAGGTGGAGCAGCCCGGCCATCCCCGAGCGGCGGATGCGCAGCTCCACGTCGGCCAGCTCCTCCAGCGTGGGGCGGAAGTGCACGAAGAGCCAGTCCGCCCCCCCGCCCACCAGCCGGAACGGGGCGCTCCACCCCTCCGCGGGCGCGGCGAGCTCCGCGAACAGGGCCTGCGCCTCCCCGGCGGCGGCGGCGCGGGCGGCGGGGTCCAGCGCCCGGAGCGCGGTCCAGTCGGTCGTCCACGCCTGGTGGAGGACGTACCACCCCTCCAGCGTGACGGGATGCAACTCGGCCATTTCTTGTCCATTCTTCAGGTGACGGCGGGGCGAGGGGCCCCTGTCCACGGGCGAAAATATCCGCTCCCCGCGGGTGCGAGGCAACACCCGCGCGGCGAGGGTGGCCCGCCATAAATTCCGCAGCCGCATTCCCTTCGCGGCGTGGCACCAGGGTTGCAATCCAGTAAAGCCGGAACTGAGCATTGCTCAGTGGAGTACAGGGGGCACCGCAAGTCGTTGCGGACCCGTGACCTGGAGCGTACATTGCCCGGCTCCCCCTTCAACCGCCACCGTATCCAGGACCGCGTATGACGGCTGCCGCGATCTCGCACCCCATGATCATCCAGGGCGGAATGGGAGTCGGCGTCTCCTGCTGGGCCCTCGCCAAGGCGGTCTCCATGCGGGGGCAGCTGGGGGTGGTTTCCGGCACCGCGCTCGACAGCCTGTTCGTCCGGCGGCTGCAGGACGGCGACCTGGGCGGCCACCTCCGGCGCGCGCTGGAGGACTTCCCGATCCCGGACGTCGCGCAGGAGATCCTGGACCGCTACTTCCGCCCGGAGGGGCTCGCGGAGGGGGAGCCGTACAAGCCCGTCCCCATGTACAAGCAGGTGGTCACGCGGATGCGGCAGCAGCTCACCATGGCGGCCAACTACTGCGAGGTGTGGCTGGCCAAGGAGGGGCACGAGGGGAAGGTGGGGATCAACCTCCTCACCAAGGTCCAGATGCCCAACCTGGACTCGCTCTACGGGGCGATGCTGGCGAAGGTGGACTACGTCCTCATGGGGGCGGGGATTCCCAAGGAGATCCCGGGGATCCTGGACCGCTTCGCGGAGCACCTCCCCGCCTCGCTGAGGCTGGACGTGGAGGGGGGTGGCGAGCCCGCGATCATGACCTTCGACCCGCGCGAGCACTCCGCCGAGCCGCCGACGGAGATGGTGCGCCCGTACTTCTTCCCCATCATCGCCTCCAACTCGCTGGCGACCATGCTGGCGCGCAAGGCGAGCGGCCGGGTGGACGGCTTCATCATTGAGGCGCCCACGGCCGGCGGCCACAACGCCCCGCCGCGCGGCGAGCTGCAGCTCAACGAGCGCGGCGAGCCGGTGTACGGCGAGCGCGACGAGGTGGACCTGGAGAAGATGCGCGACCTGGGGCTCCCCTTCTGGCTGGCCGGGGGCACGGGCTCGCCGGAGAAGCTGCTGGAGGCGCTGGACGAGGGTGCCGCCGGGATCCAGGTGGGGACACTCTTCGCCTACACCGAGGAGTCCGGCTTCCGCGCCGACCTCAAGGAGTACGTGCTGCGGCAGGCGCTGGACGACGAGATCGACGTGCTCACCGACGGGCGGGCCTCCCCCACCGGCTTCCCCTTCAAGGTGGTGCAGCTGGGCGGGACCCTGTCGCAGCCCGACGTCTACGAGGCCCGCGAGCGCGTCTGCGACCTGGGGTACCTGCGCAGCACCTACCGGATGCCGAACGGGCGCCTGGGGTACCGCTGCCCCGCCGAGCCGGTGGACACCTACGTCAAGAAGGGCGGGGCCGTGGAGGACACGGTGGGCCGCAAGTGCCTGTGCAACGCCCTCCTGGCGGACGCGGGCCACGGCCAGGTGCGCGAGGACGGGAGCGTGGAGAAGCCGCTGATCACCAGCGGCGACGACCTGACGATCATCCGCCGCTTCCTGGGCCAGGGGCGCCTGAGCTACTCCGCCGACGACGTGCTGGACTTCCTGCTCTCCGGCCTGCGCGACCGCCTGGCCTGCGGCGACCACGCCGCGGAGCGCTTCGCCTCCGGGGTCGCCGGGGGCTGACCCGCGCCCAGAACGACGGCACCGAAGGCTCCGGCTCGCCCGGAGCCTTTTTTCTTGCTAGCTTTGGGGAGCGCCATCGCGGCGGACGTGCACTTTCGCACTCACGCACTCACGCACCTTCGCACTCCCTCACTCCCTCCCCATGCAGGCCGAATCCCTCGGGCTCGCCGTCGCCTTCACCGCCGGGGTGCTGAGCTTCCTCTCCCCGTGCGTCCTCCCGCTCATCCCGAGCTACGCCACCTTCATCACCGGAATGAGCCTGGACCAGCTCCAGGAGGGCTCCGGGCGCCAGCGGCGGGCGGTCCTCACGCACGGGCTGCTGTTCGTGCTGGGGTTCTCGGCGGTGTTCATCCTGCTGGGGGCCTCGGCCACCTTCCTGGGGGCGCTGCTCTCCTACGCGAGCCGCTGGGTGGAGATCGTCGGGGGAGTGCTGCTGGTGGTGTTCGGGCTGTACCTGCTGGGGGCCCTGCGGCTCCCCGGCGCCGGGCGCGAATGGCGGATGCACCTGGCCGACAAGCCGGTGGGGTACCTGGGGACGGTGCTGGTGGGGGTGGCGTTCGGGGCGGGGTGGACGCCGTGCATCGGCCCCATCCTGGGCGGGATCCTGACGCTGGCCGCCACCCGCGGTTCCGTGGCCGAGGGGATGGGGCTGCTGGCGGTGTACTCGGCCGGCCTGGCGGTGCCCTTCCTGCTCGCCACGCTGCTGATTGAGCGCTTCCTGGGCGCCTTCCGGCGGATGCGCCACCTCCTCCCGTGGGTGAGCCGGGCGAGCGGGGTGCTGCTGATCGCCGTGGGGGTCCTCCTCCTCACCGGCTCCTTCTCCACGCTGGCCGCGCTCCTGTCGCGCTGGACGCCGGAGGCGCTGCAGAAGCGCCTGTAACGGCTTGCGCTTGCGACCACGCGCCGGAGCCACGAGATTCCGCCCGATCCGGGCGGGATCCCCGCCGCGCGCTGACCTCCCCCAAACGACGCCTCGATGACGCCGGAAGCGGAGACGATCAGGGTACTGCTGGTGGACGACCACGCCGTCCTCCGCGCCGGGTTGCGGGCCCTGCTGGAGGCCGAGCCGGGCTTCCAGGTGGTGGGGGAGGCCGGCACGGGCGAGGAGGGCACCGCCCGCGCCGCCGAGCTGCGGCCGGACGTGGTGGTGATGGACCTTTCCATGCCGGGCCAGGGCGGGCTGGAGGCCACGCGCGCCATCGCCGCGCTGAACCAGGGGACCCGCGTGCTCGTCCTGACCATGCACGGCGAGGAGGAGCACCTCCTCCCCGTGCTGGAGGCCGGCGGCTCCGGGTACGTCAACAAGCGGAGCGCCGACGAGGAGCTGATCGAGGCCATCCGCACCGTGGCGCGGGGCGACGTGTTCCTCTACCCCAGCGCTGCCAAGCTCCTCCTGCGCGGCCTGAAGCAGAAGTCCGAGGCGGGCGAGGAGGACCCGGTGGAGCGCCTCACCGACCGCGAGCGCGAGGTCCTCTCGCTGACCGTGGAGGGGTTCAGCTCCAGCGAGATCGGCAAGAAGCTGTTCATCTCCCCGAAGACGGTGGACACCTACCGCGCCCGGATCATGGAGAAGCTGGACCTGCACCACCGGAGCGAGCTGGTGCGCTTCGCCCTGCGGAAGGGGCTGCTGCGGGCGGAGTAGAACGGTGCGTCCGGGGCATGGGCGCGCGGGGTCGTCGGCGGGGTACTCCCTCCGGAAACGCCAAACTCGCTTCGCTCGGACACAAGGCGTTTCCTCCGGGAGCACCCCACCTCCGCCCTGGCACCCTTTCCGTGAGGCGCCGAACGGCACCTGCAGTTGCCGTTCTCCCCTCCCCCGCAGGCGGGGGAGGGGCCGGGGGTGGGGGGCCGCCGAGGACTCGCACCGGCGCCAACCTGACAGGAAGCCCTCCCCCAGAACTGGGGGAGGGTGGCGGCTCTCAGGCCGCCGGGTGGGGGCCCGGGAGGGGGCCACCGGGGCAGTTCATCACACGAGCAACCAGGAAGGACCTCTTGGGTCGTCGCGTCGTCGTGACCGGGATCGGGATGGTGACCCCGCTGGGGAACTCCGCGGAGGAGACCTGGGAAGGGATCGTGGAGGGGCGCTCCGGGATCGGGCCGCTCACCAAATTCTCGCCCGAGGGGTTTCCGCCGTCGGTGGCCATCGCGGGCGAGGTGAAGGGCTTCGACCCGGAGGGGGTGATCGACCGCAAGGAGGCGCGCCGGATGGACTGGTTCATCCAGTACGCCCTGGTCGCCGCCGACGAGGCGCTCCGCGGCGCGGGCCTCGGGGGGCTGGGCCGGGTTCCGGAGCCGGAGGAGACCGGGGTGATCATCGGCTCGGGGATGGGCGGGCTGATCTCCATCATGGAGACCTCCAAGCTGATGGAGGAGCGCGGCGCGGGACGGGTCTCCCCCTTCTTCATCCCTGCCAGCATCATCAACCTGGCGGCGGGGCAGGTGTCCATGCGCACCCGCGCCATGGGGCCCAGCTACGCCCCCGTCTCGGCGTGCGCCACCAGCAACCACGCCATCGGCGAGGCGTTCCACGCCATCCAGCGCGGCGACGCGAACATGATGATCGCGGGGGGGACGGAGGCGTGCGTCACGCCCATCTCCTTCGCGGGCTTCGCGGCGGCGCGCGCGCTCGCCACGGACTTCGAGTCGCCGGAGACGGCGTCGCGCCCCTTCGACGCGAAGCGGAGCGGCTTCGTGCACGCGGAGGGCGCCGGGATCCTGGTGCTGGAGGAGCTGGAGTCCGCCCGCGCGCGCGGCGTCCCGATCCTGGCTGAGGTGGTGGGGTTCGGGATGAGCTCGGACGCCTTCCACGTGACCGCGCCGCCGGAGAACGGGGAGGGCGCGGCCCTCGCCATGCGGCGGGCGCTGCGGAGCGGGGGGGTGGCCCCGGAGGAGGTCGGCTACGTGAACGCGCACGGCACCTCCACCCCCGTGGGCGACCTGGCGGAGACGCGCGCCATCCGCGCGGTGTTCGGCGAGCACGCGGACCGGCTCGCAATCTCCTCCACCAAGTCCATGCTGGGACACGCGCTGGGCGGCACCGCCGCCATCGAGGCCGGACTCACCGTGCGGGCGCTGCGCGAGGAGATCCTCCCCCCCACCATCAACCTCACGGACCCGGACCCGGCGTGCGACCTGGACTACGTCCCCAACACCGCCCGCCGGGCGGAGGTGGAGGTCGCCCTCTCCAACTCGTTCGGCTTCGGCGGGGCCAACAGCACGCTGGCGCTGCGGCGCTGGCGGGACTGAGGGTGCGCGGGGTGCGCGGCGACGCGGAGATGGTGGTGCTGGTGGACGAGCGGGACCGCGAGACCGGCGTGGCGGAGAAGCTCGCCGCGCACCGCGAGGGCCGGCTGCACCGGGCGTTCTCCGTATTCGTGTTCGACCAGGCGGGCTCGCTCCTGCTGCAGCGCCGGGCGGACGGCAAGTACCACTCGGCCGGGCTGTGGACGAACACCTGCTGCAGCCACCCCCGCCCCGGCGAGGCGGTGGAGGACGCGGCGCACAGGCGGCTGGCGGAGGAGATGGGCTTCGACTGCGAGCTGCGGCCCGCCTTCACCTTCGTCTACCGCGCCGACTTCCCCGACGGGCTGGTTGAGCACGAGCTCGACCACGTGCTGGTGGGCCGCTGGAGCGGCTCCCCCGCGCCCGACGCGGAGGAGGTGGGCGGCTGGCGCTGGGCCGCGCCCGGCGAGCTGCTCCGCGAGATGGAGGCGGACCCGGAGGCGTTCACGCACTGGTTCCGCATCGCCCTCCCCGAGCTGCTGGAGCGGCAGGGATCCTGACGCCGGGACGCACCCGGCCGCCGAAAACGCAGAAGGGGGAGCCGCGAGGCTCCCCCTTCTGCGTGGCTACCCGCGGGCCTTACTCGTTCTCCTGCGAGCCGCCCTGCTGGCCGCTGCCCGTGGAGGAGCCGCCGGCCTGGCGCCCCTGCGTGGACCCGCCCTGCGTCCCGCTGGACTGCTGCGTCCCGCCGGACTGCCGGCCGCCGGCCTGCATCCCTCCGGATTGCCGGCCGCCCGACTGCATTCCGCCCGACTGCATCCCGCGGGACTGGGAGCCCCGCGCACCGCCGCGCTGCGGGCGGCCCGGCTCCGAGATCCGCTCCAGGGTGTCGGCCACCTCGTGCATCCCCTGGTGCGAGGTGCCGAGCTCGGTGGCCACGTCCGCCTGCGCGACGATCCCCACCAGCCGGCCGTCGCGGTCGGTGATCGGGACGCGGCGCACCTGCTCGCGCTCCATCAGGTTGAGGATGTCCTGCACCGAGTCGTTCTGGTTGCAGGTCTCCACGCCGCTGGTCATCACCTCGGTGACCCGCGTGCTGTTGGCGTCCTTCCCCTCGGCGACGGCGCGGATGGCGATGTCCCGGTCGGTCACCACGCCGCGGAGCCGCTTGCTGCTCTCGCTCTCCACCACGGGGATGATGCCCACGTCCAGGTCGCGCATCTTCCGCGCGGCGTCGGCGAGCGTGGCGTCGGCCGTGACCGTCTCCGGGTCGCGCGTCATGATCTCCGAGGCACGCCGCTGCGTGGCCTGCTGGCCGCCGCCGCGACTCTGGCCGGTCCCGCCGCCATAGCTGGTGCTGCCGTAGTCGGAGTAGCCGCCGCCGTATCCGCCGGCCCCATACCCGCCGGAGCCGTACCCGCCGCCAGCGCCGCCCTGGGAGCCGCCGCCCCCGTAGCCGCCGCGGAAGCCGGAGCCGTACCCGTAGCCGCCGTAGCCGCCGCCCTCGCTCCCGTACTCGTCACCCTGCGTGCCGCCGCCCATCCCGCCGCCGCCGTACCCCATCCCGCTGCCGGTGCCCCCGGAGCTCGTGCCGGAGCCGCCGAAGCCCGAGGCCCCGTAGCCGCCGCCACCCATCCCGCGGCCGCTCCCGTACCCGCCGCCGCCGGAGTAGCCGCCGTACCCCATCCCCCCACCGCCGAGGCCGCTGTCGTAGTCGTTGTCGTACGCGCCGCCGCCGGTGCCGAAGCCCGTGTAGCCGCGGCGCGACTGCCCGTAGTCTTCCCCGCCGGAGTAGCCGTCGGAGCCCATGCCGCCGGTGCTCCCGTACCCGTCGGAGCCCATCCCGCCGTAGCCGCCGCCGCCGTACATCCCGCCCCGGAAGTCTTCGTTCCCCATCCCACCGGCGCCGTAGCCGTAGTCGCTCCCGTAGCCGCGGTTCATCCCGCCCCGTCCGCCGCCGTACATCCCTCCGCGGTTCCGGTCGAAGTCTCGTCCATAGCGAGCCATACGTCCTCCTCTCCGATGGTGGTTCCCTGATTTCCGGGCGCGGCGCACCTTCCTCCGGCCCCTCCTGCTCCCTTTCGGGGGATGGGGAACCGATGCAAGACGCACACCGCGAATCCGGAAAAAAGCCCCTCCGCGTCGACGCGGAAGGGCCGGAGAGAAAGCACCTCCGTACCGCCGTCCTGCCCTCGCGCTCCCTTCACCGCTTCCGGCCCCGCAGCGCCACCACCACGAGGCCGAGGAGGGCGATGGCGGCGAAGCTGAACCACTGGACGGCGTAGCTCAGGTGTGATCCCTCGGACAGCACCGGCGCGGGGACGCGGAAGGGCGGACGGCTGCGCGCCGGGTCGGGGAGCTGCTGCACGTACACCGGCAGGACGGGGCCCGCGGAGCGCTCGCGCACGGTGGCGAGGTCCAGGCGGCGGAAGGTGGTGTCGCCCCCGCCGCGCGGCGCGGCCGGCTGCCCCCGGTCGCCGGTGGCGGGCACCTCCTGGAGAAGGCCGACCACCTCCTGCGGCCCGGGCTCGGCGTAGGGCGCCCGGTCCACGGTGGCGCCGTCGGGCGAGGGGACCCAGCCACGGTTCACCAGCACCTCGTCGTCGCTCCCCGCGATCCGGAGCGGCGTGACCAGGTGCACGCCCGGCCGCCCCTCGCGCGCGCGCCCGCGGAGCACCACCTCGCGCGAGGGGTCGTACACGCCGCGCACGCGGACCCGCCGGTCGAGGTACGCCGCCGGGCTGTCCGCCACCAGCCGTACCGAGGCGGAGTCGAGAAGGAGCGTGGGAAGGCGGCCGGCGGCACGGATCGCCGCGTTGCGCTCGCGCCGCTGCTCCAGCCGGTCGAGCTGCCAAAAGCCGAGCCGCACGCACACGGACGCGACGAGCACCGCCAGGAGCGCGGCGGCCATGCCGCGGGGGGACGGCTTCACGAATCCAGGGGCGGGGAATGGGTCTGCATGCGGAGAAGATAAGGCGGGGAGGGGGAAAGTGCGAAAGTGCGGGAGTGTGAAAGTGCGGGGGTCAGGCGCATGCGGCAAAAGCACGACGGCGGGGCCG
>DASYWD010000268.1 GCA_035936415.1 Longimicrobiaceae bacterium | reverse complement strand
GGGCGCCGCGGCGCCCGCCGGCGGGGCGATCGACTTCCGCCGCATGGTGGGGCGGGGGGGGAGCGCGGCGGACGCGCTGGACCGGACGCTGTACGCGCACCCGGCCGTCTTCGTGGTGGAGTACGCGCTCGCGCGCCTCTGGATGAGCTGGGGGGTGCGTCCGGAGGCGATGATCGGCTACAGCGTCGGCGAGTACGTGGCCGCCGCCCTTTCCGGCGTGCTCTCGCTGGAGGACGCCCTGATGCTGGTGGCCGGGCGCGCCCGCCTGGTGGACGGGCTCCCGGCGGGGGCCCTCCTCGCCGTCCCCCTGTCGGAGGACGAGCTGGCGCCGCACCTGGGCGAGGGCGTCTCGCTGATGGCGGTGAACGGCCCCGCGCTCTGCGTGGCGGCCGGGGACGAAGCCGCGGTCGCGGCCCTGGAGGAGGCGCTCCGCGCCCGGGGCGTCGTCTCCCGCCGCCTGCGGGCGGGGCACGCCTTCCATTCGCGGATGATGGAGCCGGCCGCGGCGCCCTTCCGCGAGCTGCTGCGCGGAGTGGCGCTGGGCGCCCCCGGGATCCCCTACGTCTCCACCGTCACGGGCGGCTGGATCCGCCCGGAGGAGGCCGCCGACCCCGAGCTCTGGGTGCGGCACCTGGTCCGGCCGGTGCGCTTCTCCGAGGGGCTCGGCACCCTCGCCGAGGAGCCCTCCCGCGCGTACCTGGAGGTGGGGCCGGGGCGCACGCTCGGGAGCTTCGCGGCGCAGCTCGCCGGCTCTCCGGGGCGGGTGGTGGCCCCCTCGCTCCGGGCGGCTTACGAGACGGCCGACGACCCGGACCTCCTCCTGGGCTCCCTCGGCCGGCTCTGGCTGGCGGGGGTGCCGGTAGACTGGCGGGCCTTCCACGCCGGGGAGGAGCGGCGCCGCGTGCCGGCTCCCACCTACCCCTTCGAGCGGGAGCGCTTCCTGGTCGGTCCGGGCGCCCGCCCGGGCGCGCGCGCGGCGGCGCCCCGCCCCCCGGCGAAGGGCCGGGACATGGCGGAGTGGTTCTACCAGCCCGTGTGGCGCCAGGCCCGCGTCCCCGTGGCGCACCTCCCGGGCCCGGTAGCGGACCCGGACGGCGAGGACGCGCCCTGGCTCCTCCTGGCGGACGGGGGGCGCATCGGGGAGCTCCTGGCGGAGCGCCTCCGGGAAGGCGGGCGGCGGGTGCTCACGGTCCGCCCCGGGGCGGAGTCCGGAGCGGCGGGGGAGGACGCCTACACCCTGCAGCCGGACGAGCCCCGCGGCTACCTCGACCTCCTCCGGGCGCTCCGGGCCCGGGGCGCCTTCCCCCGCCGGATCGTCCACCTCTGGGGGGCGGAGCCGGCCGGGACGGGCGGGGGGCTGGAGGGCTTCGAGCGGGAGCAAGAGCGCGTGCTCCACCCGCTCCTCTACCTGGCTCAGGCGCTGGGCCGCGAGGCGCTCTCCGAGTCCGTGCGGCTCTGGGTGGTGACGGCGGGGGCGCAGGCGGTGGAGAGCCGCGACGTGCCCCACCCGGGCCGCGCGACGGTGCTGGCCCCGTGCCGGGTCATCGGCCAGGAGTATCCGAACGTGACGTGCCGCGCCGTGGACCTGGCGGAGGACGCCCTGGAGGGGCCCGCGGCCGAGCGCGCGGTCGGCCAGCTCCTCACCGAGGTGTCCCACCCCCTCCCGGACCTGGAGACGGCGTACCGCGGCGCGCAGCGCTGGGTCCGCGCCTTCGAGCCCCTCCGCCTGGAGGCGTCGGCGGGGGCGCTGCCGATCCGGCTCCGCCGCGGCGGGGTCTACCTGATCACCGGCGGCCTGGGGCGCATCGGCCTCGCGCTGGCCGCGCACCTGGCGCGCACGGCGGACGCGAAGCTCGCGCTCCTGGGGCGCACCGGGGTGCCCCCCCGCGACGAGTGGGACGGCCTGCTCGCCGCGGGGGACGGCGACGAGACGGTCCGGGAGCGGGTCCGCGCGCTGCGCGCGCTGGAGTCCGCGGGGGCCGAGGTGCTCGTCCTCCGCGGCGACGCGGGGAGCGAGGCGGACGTCCGGGAGGCGGTCCGGGCGGTCCGGGAGCGCTTCGGCGCGCTGCACGGGGTGGTCCACGCGGCGGGCGTGGCGCAGGGCGGCATGCTGCGCCTCCTCCCCGAGACCGACGTCGCGGAGCTGCGGCGCCAGTTCCACCCCAAGGTGGGCGGCACCTACGCGCTGCACGCGGCGCTGGGCGACGACCCGCTGGACTTCTGCCTCCTGACCTCCTCCCTCTCCCCGATCCTGGGAGGGCTCGGCTTCACCGCGTACGCCTCGGCGAACCTGTTCCTGGACGCCTTCGCCCAGAGCCGCCACGCCGCGGGCGACACCCGGTGGACCAGCATCAACTGGGCGGACTGGGAGTCCGGCGAGGAGAGCGGGGACGCGGCCGCCGGGATCGGCGCCACGGTGGCCGAGTTCGAGATGTCCACCGGGGAAGGGGTCGGGACCTTCGAGCGGATCCTCTCGACCTCCGCCTCGCTGCCGCAGGTGGTGGTCTCCCGCGGCGACCTCCACCAGCGGCTGAACCAGTGGCTCGCCCGCGAGCGGCCGGCGGACGCGGCCCCCGCGGACG
Source organism: Longimicrobiaceae bacterium (assembly GCA_035936415.1). Classification (NCBI taxonomy): domain Bacteria; kingdom Pseudomonadati; phylum Gemmatimonadota; class Longimicrobiia; order Longimicrobiales; family Longimicrobiaceae; species Longimicrobiaceae bacterium. The sequence continues at coordinate 3,581 of DASYWD010000268.1, read as the reverse complement.
CCGCGGGCGAGGCCGCGGGACACGGGCGCCCCGAGCTGAACAACCCGTACGTGGCTCCCCGCGACGAGACGGAGGAGCGGATCTGCGCCGTCTGGAGCGAGGTGCTGGGCGTCCGGCCCGTCGGCGTGTACGACAACTTCTTCGAGCTGGGGGGGCACTCCCTCTCCGGGATCCAGATCGTCTCCCGGCTGCGCGAGGCCTTCCAGGTGGACCTGCCGCTCACCGCGCTGCTCACCTCGCCGGTGGTGGCGGAGGTGGCGCTCGTCATCGAGGAGCTCGCCATCGAGCGGGTGCTCTCGATGTCCGAGGACGAGCTCCGGCAGCTCCAGTAGGACGGCACCCCGCTCCGGCGACCCCCAGGGATTTTCATGGACAGACGAACGCAGCTGCTGGAAAAGCGGAAACAGCTCTCCCCGGAGCGCCAGGCGCTCCTCGACCGGGTGCTGCGCGGGAACGCGGGACGGGGGACGACACCCCCCGGCTCGATCCCGCGGCGTCCCGCGGGGGAGGCGGCGCCGCTTTCCTTCGCCCAGCAGCGGCTCTGGGCCATCCAGGAGCTGGACCCCGGGAGCCCGGCGTACAACGAGCCCGAGGCGCTCCCCATCGGGGGCGCGCTCGACCTCCCGGCGCTGGAGCGCAGCCTGACGGAGATCGTCCGGCGGCACGAGGTGCTCCGGTCCGTGTTCGTCCTGGAGGACGGCGAGCCGGTGCAGCGGGTGCGCCCCGCGCCCGCGCTGCGCCTTCCGGTGGTGGACCTCTCGGGGGCGGCCCCGGAGGCCCGCCCGGGGATCGCCCGGCGGCTCGCCCGGGAGGAGGCCGCCCGCCCGTTCGACCTGGGCCGCGACCTCCTCCTGCGCGCCACCCTCGTCCGGCTCCGCCCGGAGGAGCACGTCCTGCTCCTCACCACGCACCACGCCGCCTGGGACGGGTGGTCGCAGGGGGTGTTCACGCGGGAACTGTCGGTCCTGTACGCCGCCTTCACGCGGGGGGCTCCCTCCCCCCTCCCGGAGCTCCCGGTGCAGTACGCGGACTACGCGGCGTGGCAGCGGGAGCGGATCCGGGGCGAGCGGCTGGAGGCGGAGCTCGGCTACTGGAGGGGACGGGTCGCGGGGGCGCCCACCCTCCTGGAGCTCCCGGTGGACCATCCGCGGCCGCCGGTGCAGACCGCCCCCGCGGGCCATGAGCCGGTGCCGCTCGCCGGGCCGCTCGCGGCGGGGGTGCTGGAGCTGGCGCGGGCGGAGGGGACCACCCCGTTCGTCGTCCTCCTCGCGGCCTTCCACGCCCTCCTCGCCCGGCACACGGGGCAGCTCGACCTCCTCGTGGGGACGCCGGCCAGCAGCCGGAGCCGCCCGGAGCTGGAGGGGCTGATCGGCTTCTTCGTCAACACCCTGGTCGTCCGGGCGGACCTCTCCGCGAACCCCACGTTCCGCGAGCTGGTGCGGCAGGTCCGCGAGGCGGTCCTGGAGGCCCAGCAGCACCAGGACCTCCCGCTGGAGGTGCTGGTGCGGGAGCTCGCCCCCGAGCGCGACCCGAGCAGGAACCCGCTCTTCCAGGCGTCCTTCGCGCTGCAGCGCGGCGGGAGCGCCGCGGCTCCGCCGGGCGCAGGGCTCGCGATGGGCGGACCGGAGGCGGGGGGCGGGATGGCGCGCTTCGACCTCTTCCTGCACCTGATGGAGACGGAGGGGGCGCTGGGCGGCCACCTGGAGTACCGGCGGGACCTGTTCGAGCCCGCCACCGTCCGCGGGATGGCCGCGCGGTTCCGCACCCTCCTGGAGGCGGCCGTCGCCGATCCCGCGCGGAGGGTGCTGGACGTCCCGATCCTGGGGGAGGACGAGCTCCGGCGGGTCGTGGCGGAGTGGAACGCGACGGCCGCCCCCTACCCCACCGGTGAGTGTCTGCACCGGCTCGTGGAGCGCCAGGTGGACCGCACGCCCGACGCCGTCGCCGTGGTGTTCGAGGGGGAGCGGGTCACCTACCGGGAGCTGGATGCGCGCGCCAACCGCCTCGCCCACCACCTCCAGCGGCTGGGGGTGGGGCCGGAGGCGCGGGTGGGGATCTGCCTGGAGCGCTCGCCTGACATGGTGGTCGCGCTCCTCGCCGTCCTCAAGGCGGGCGGGGCGTACGTCCCCGTGGACCCCGGGTACCCGCGAGACCGGATCGCGTACCTCCTGGGCGACTCGGCCGTGCCGGTGCTCCTCACGCAGGAGCGCCTCCTGCCGCTCCTCCCCGACTCCCCCGCGCGGGTGGTCTGCCTGGACCGCGACCGGGGGGAGGTCGACGCGGAGCCGGAGGCGCGCCCCCGGGCCGCCGTGTCCGCCGGGAGCCTGGCCTACGTGATCTACACCTCCGGCTCCACGGGCCGCCCCAAGGGGGCGATGAACGAGCACCGCGGCGTCGTCAACCGGCTTCTCTGGATGCAGGAGGAGTACGGGCTGGATGCTTCGGACGCGGTGCTGCAGAAGACGCCCTTCAGCTTCGACGTCTCCGTCTGGGAGTTCTTCTGGCCGCTGATGACCGGGGCGCGCATGGTGGTCGCCCGCCCCGAGGGGCACCGCGACCCGGTGTACCTCTCGGAGCTCATCGAGCGCGAGGGGGTGACGACGCTGCACTTCGTCCCCTCCATGCTGCACGCCTTCCTCCAGGCGGGAGAGCCGGAGCGGTGCGGCTCGCTGAAGCGGGTGGTCTGCAGCGGGGAGGCGCTCGCCTTCGAGCTCCAGGAGCGCTTCGCCGGGAAGCTCCCGGGCGTGGAGCTGCACAACCTGTACGGCCCCACCGAGGCGGCCGTGGACGTGACCTACTGGGCGTGCGTGCCCGGGGACGGGCGCGGGGTGGTTCCGATCGGTCGCCCGGTGGCGAACACCCGCATCCTCGTGCTGGACGGGTCGCTCAACCCGGTGCCGGCGGGCGTGTCCGGAGAGCTCTTCATCGGCGGGGTGCAGGTCGGGCGGGGGTACCTGGGCCGGCCGGAGCTGACCGCGGAAAGGTTCGTCCCCGACCCCCTGGGCACGGAGCCGGGCGCCCGCCTGTACCGCACCGGCGACCGGGTGCGCTGGCTCCCCGACGGGGTGCTGGAGTACCTGGGGCGGATGGACTTCCAGGTGAAGGTGCGCGGCTTCCGGATCGAGCTGGGGGAGATCGAGTCCGTCCTCCTGGCGCACCCCGCCGTCCGTGAGGCGGCGGTGGTGGCGCGGGGCGACGGCGCGGGAGGGCAGCGGCTGGCGGCCTACGTGGTCCCCGCCGCGGCCGGAGAGGATCCCTCTCCCGGCGACCTGCGGGCGCACCTGCTGGAGCGGGTGCCGGAGTACATGGTGCCGGGCGCGTTCGTGCTCCTGGAGGCGCTGCCGCTGACACCCAACGGCAAGCTCGACCGCCGGGCGCTCCCCGACCCCGCGCCCGCCGCCGCCGCCGCCGCGAGCGGCTACACGGCGCCCTCGACCCCGGCCGAGCGGATCCTGGCGGAGCTGTGGGCCGAGCTGCTGCGCGTGGAGCGCGTGGGGGTGCACGAGAACTTCTTCGAGCTCGGCGGCGACAGCATCCTCTCCATCCAGATCGTCGCGCGCGCCCGGGAGCGGGGGCTGCGC
>DASYWD010000267.1 GCA_035936415.1 Longimicrobiaceae bacterium | reverse complement strand
TCGTCCGCCGGCACGCTGCCGCCGGAGATGGCGGCGGACGCGGGGGGCGACGGCTCCGGCGCGATGGAGGCGCCGGGGGGGCGCGCCGCGGCTCAGGAGTGATCGGGGGGGCGCTTCGCCTGCAGCTTCTCCAGCGCTTCGGGCCGCGGGGGAGCCCCGAAGCGCCCTTCAAGCTCCGCCCACACCTCCGCCAGCGGGAGGCCGCGCGCGCGCAGCAGGACCAGGAGGTGGAAGAGGAGGTCCGCCGTCTCGGAGCGCAGCTCGTCGGTCCCGGGGTTCTTGGCGGCCACGATCGTCTCCGCGGCCTCCTCCCCCAGCTTCTTGAGCACCTTGTCCACCCCCTTCTCGAAGAGGTAGGTGGTGTAGGAGCCCTCGGGGCGCTCCGCCTCGCGGACGCGGACGATCTCCTCGATGCGCGACAGCACGTGCCCGGTCCCCCCGGCGGGAGCCAGCCCGGCGCCGTCGGCGAGGCGGTGGAAGCAGCTCCCCTCCCCGGTGTGGCAGGCAGGGCCGGTCTGCGCGACGCGGTACAGCACCGCGTCGCCGTCGCAGTCCACGCGCACCTCGCGCACCGCCTGCACGTGCCCGCTGGTCTCGCCCTTGCGCCAGAGCGCGCCGCGGGAGCGGCTCCAGTAGTGGGCCACCCCGGTCTCCACGGTGCGGGCGAGCGCCTCGCGGTCGGCCCAGGCCACCATCAGCACCTCGCCGGTGTCGGCCTCCTGCGCCACCACGGCCACGAGGCCGCGCTCGTCGAACTTCAATTCCTCGATCCAGGCAGACATGGCGAACAGGGCTCCACGGTTCAGGGCGTGTGCGGGGCGGGAAGGTAGCGGCGGCCGTTCGGGCCGGTCAACGGGGGCGCCCTGGTGAGCGCCGGCGGTCCGACCCACGCGCTGGAGCGGGTGGAGGCGTGGCGGGAAGCGTGGCGGCGGAGCGGCCGGCTGGTGCTCCTCCTGGACTTCGACGGGACGCTGGCGCCCATCGTCGAGCGGCCTGAGATGGCGGCGATCCCGGAGGCCACGCGCGCGGCGCTGGACCGGCTGCTGGGGGCGCCGGGCGTGGTCGGTGCGGTGGTGAGCGGGCGCGGCATGGCGGACGCCCGGGAGCGCGCCGGGATCTCCGGGATCGCCTACGCCGGGAACCACGGGATGGAGATCGAGGGGCCGGACGTCCACCGGGTCCACCCCGAGGCGCAGGCGGCCCGGCCGCAGCTGGAGGAGGTCATCGCCGCGGTGGAGCCCGCGCTGGCGGAGGTCCCGGGGGCGTTCGTGGAGGACAAGGGGCTCACCCTCAGCATCCACTACCGGCTCACGCCGGAGGACCGGGTGGAGCGGGTGCGCCGGGTGGTCCGGGAGGCCGTCGAGGAGCGGGACGATCTGCGCCTCACGGAAGGGAAGAAGGTGCTGGAGGTGAGGCCCCGAGTGGAGTGGGACAAAGGGCGTGCTGTGCTCTTCCTCCTCGGCCACCTCCGCCCGCCCGAGGGCGCTCCGGTGCTGTACCTGGGCGACGACACCACGGACGAGGACGCCTTCCGCGCGCTGTCCTCGTGGCCGGGTGACGGGGAGGGGGTCCTGGTGGCGGAGCGGCCGCCCTCCACCACGGCGGCGCGGGCATACGTCCGTTCTCCCGAGGAGGTCGGGGCGCTGTTCGAGGCGCTGGCGCGGTAGGCTGGATTCGCTCCAGCACGAAATGCAACGGAGCGGGAGGCCGAGGCCTCCCGCTCCGTTGCTTTACCAGCGTCGTGCTCTGGCGTCAGACCGGGCGACGGCCCGTGATGACGCGCCAGGCGATCACGATCACTGCGATGATCAGCAGGATCCAGGCGATGTCGGCCAGGGCCCCGATGACCCCGCCCACACCCAGGAGCGCGACCACCAGGAGGATGATGCCGATGATGAGCAGAATGTCCACGGATCCCTCTCCGGATAGGGTGACTATGTCGAGTCCCACCTGTCGGATGCCGGGTTTTGCAAGCGGCGTGCCGCATCCCGCGCGTTCGGCCTCCCCGGTTGCCAGCCCCGTCCGGGTGCCGGTATCTTCCCGCCCATGCCGAACACGCCGCTTACCCAGGTTCCTCCGGGGTCGCAGGACCTCCTTTCCGACGACGTACGCCGCCGCCGCCGCGTCCAGGCGGCGTGGTTCGCCCTCGCCGAGGCGCACGGCTACGAGGAGGTGATCCCGCCCACCTTCGAGTACGAGGAGGTCTTCACCCGCGGGGCGGGGCCGGAGCTGGCGGGGCGGCTGATCCGCTTCGTGGACCGCGACGGGCGCCTGGTGGCGCTGCGTGCGGACTTCACCTCCTCCATCGCGCGGATGGCGGCGAGCCGGCTCGCCGCGGCGCCCCTCCCCCTGCGGCTCAGCTATGCGGGGAAGGTGTACCGCCAGGAGCCGGAGGGGGGCGGGCGGCGGCGCGAGTCGTTCCAGCTGGGCGCGGAGCTGATCGGCGACGCCGGTCCCGAGGCGGACGTGGAGACGCTGCGCATGACCATCGCCTTCCTGCGCGCGCTCCGGATCCGCGACTTCCAGATCAACCTGGGCGACATCCGCTTCGTCCGCCCCCTCCTGGCCGGGCTCGCGCCGGAGGCGGCGGAGCGGCTGCGCGTCGCCATCGACCGCAAGGACCGCGCGGCGCTGGCCGAGGGGGCGCGCGAGTTCGGCGCGCCGGCGGCGGTGGCGCGGGCGTTGATCGAACTGCCGGAGCTGATCGGGCGCGGCGAGGTGCTGCTGCGCGCCCGCTCCCTCGCCTCCGGCACGGAGGCGGAGGAGGCCATCGAGCGGCTCCGCGCCGTGGACGCGCTCCTCGCCCCCGACGAGCGCTCGCACGTGGTGTACGACCTGGGGGAGATCCGCGGGCTGGGCTACTACACCGGGGTCCAGTGGGAGCTGTTCGTGGCGGGGGTCGGCCGCGCGGTGGGCTTCGGCGGGCGGTACGACCACCTGCTGGGGCTCTACGGCGCCGACCGGCCGGCGGTGGGCTTCGCGCTGGAGACGGACGCCCTGGCGGAGCTCCTCCCCGCGGAGGTCCGGTGAGCCGGCCGCTGCGCATCGCGCTCCCCAAGGGGCGCGTGATGGAGGACGCCCTCGGCCTCTTCGAGCGGCTGGGCTCCGGCGTTTCCGCGGCGGCGCTGGAGTCGCGGCGGCTGATCCTCCCCTCCGACGACGGGCGCTTCGAGTACCTCCCGGTGAAGAACATCGACGTTCCCGTCTACGTGGAGGCCGGGGTGGCGGACGCGGGGGTGGTGGGGCTGGACGTGCTCGGGGAGCGGGAGCCGGACGTGCTGCACCCGCTCGACCTGCGCTTCGGCGGGTGCCGCCTGGCCGTCGCCGCGCCCGAGGGGATGCCGTACCCGCACCTCCCCGGTGCCGTGACGCCGCGCGTGGCGACCAAGTACGTGGAGTCGGCGCGCCGCTTCTTCGCCGCGCGGGGGGTGCAGGTGGACCTGATCCACATCTCCGGCTCGGTGGAGATCGCCCCGCTGCTGGGCCTCTCCCACTGGATCGTGGACCTGGTGCAGACCGGGCGCACGCTGGAGGAGAACGGGCTGGTGGTGGTGGACGAGGTGTCGCGCTCCTCCGCCCGCCTGATCGTCAACCGCGCCAGCCACAAGCTCCGCCTGGAGGAGCACCAGCGCCTCATCGCCGACCTGGAGCGGGCGCTGGACGGCGCCGCCGGGCTCGACTCGACCGCTTCGCAGCCGTGAACATCCGCACCCTCTCCAGCCGCCCGCCCTTCGCGGAGCTGCGCGAGCTGGCCTCCGCGGCCTCCACCGACGACCCGGAGCTGCGCGACTCGGTCGCGGCCATCCTCCGCGGGGTGGCGGAGCGGGGCGACGCCGCCCTGCTGGACTACACCCGCCGCTTCGACCGCGTGGAGGCCGCGAGCGTGGCGGAGCTGCGGGTGGGGGCGGACGAGCTGGAGCGCGCCGCCGCCTCCGTGGAGCCGGCGCTGCTGGAGTCGCTCCGCCGCGCCGCCGCCAACGTCCGGCGCTTCCACGAGCGGCAGCGGGAGCACGGCTTCGTGGACTTCCTCCCGGACGGCTCCATGCTGGGGCAGCGGGTGGCGCCCCTGCGCCGGGTGGGGATCTACGTCCCCGGCGGGCGCGCCGCGTACCCGTCCACCGTGCTGATGAACGCCATCCCGGCCGCCGTGGCGGGGGTGGACGAGATCGCCATGGTCTCGCCGTCGCCGGACGGGGAGGTGGCGCCGGTGGTGCTCGCCGCGGCCCACGTCGCCGGGGTGACGGAGGTGATCCGGGTGGGCGGGGCGCAGGCGGTGGGGGCGCTGGCGTTCGGGACGGAGACGGTGGGGCGGGTGGACAAGATCGTCGGCCCGGGCAACAAGTGGGTGGCCGAGGCGAAGCGGCAGGTGTTCGGGCGGGTGGACATCGACATGGTCGCCGGCCCCTCCGAGATCCTGGTGATCGCGGACGAGCTGGCGGATGCGCGCCACGTCGCCGCGGACCTGATCGGGCAGGCTGAGCACGACCCGGACGCCATCGCCTGGCTGGTGACCACCTGCGCGGCGCACCTCACCGAGGTCCCCCGCGAGATCGAGCGCCTGCTGGAGGCGAACCCCCGCCGCGACGTGGCGCGCGCCGCGCTGGAGGCGAACGGCGCCATCGTGCAGGTGCCGGACCTGGGCGCCGCCGCGGAGCTGGCCGACCTGCGCGCCCCGGAGCACCTGGAGCTGCTGGTGATGGAGCCGCTCGCGCTGGCGGGCCGCATCCGCAACGCCGGGGCGATCTTCCTGGGGAGCTGGTCGCCGGAGCCGGTGGGCGACTACTTCGCCGGCCCCAACCACGTCCTTCCCACCGGGGGGACGGCGCGCTTCGCCTCGCCGCTGGGGGTGTACGACTTCGTGAAGCGCACCTCCCTGATCGGCTACTCGGCGGAGCGGCTGCGCCGGGACGCGGAGGACGTGGTCCGGCTCGCGGAGTCGGAGGGGCTGCACGGCCACGCCGAGGCGGTCCGCGTCCGGCTCTGAGGGTGCAGGGACCATGAATTTTCTTTCGGCCGGTGAGCCGGCCGCACGCTCCGCTCGACGAGAAAGGGAGAGACCGTGAGGGTTCTGTACGCGCTGCTCTGCGAGGATGCCGCCATGCGCCCGGACGGGCGCGCCGACCTGCACGGCGTCTTCCACCACCTGTTCGCCCCGGGGTTCCCGGCGCAGCAGGACCGGATGACGCTGGTGGTGGTGCTGGAGTGGGGCGCGAACGAGGCGGGGCGGGTGCAGTTCAAGATCGACCTGCTGGACCCGGCCGGCTCGCCCGTGGGAACCATCAACGGCCACACCGACGTGGGGACGCCGCGCCCCATGGAGCCGCCCCAGCAGACCCGGCTGGTGATGGGGCTGGACAACGTGGTCTTCCCGCAGGAGGGGAGCTACGAGTTCGAGCTGACCATCGGCGAGCGCCAGGAGCGCGTCGCCGTCCTCCACCTGATCGAGAACCCCGCGGCGAAGTAGCCGCCCCCGGCGCCATCCCGCCAGGCGGGACCTCCAGGGAGCTTCGCCTCCGCCGGAGGTCCACGCCGCCTCCCCGTCCGCCACGGACCCCGTGAACACCTCCCCTCCGCCTTTCCTGGTGCGGCCCCTCCGCTGGGCCGGCTTCCTCCTGCTCGCCGCCTGGGCCGTCTCCGTCGTCCGCGAGCCGGACGCGTGGCGCTTCATCGACGGCGTGAACCTCCTCCTGCACGAGGCGGGGCACCCCGTCTTCGGCTTCTTCGGGGAGTTCGTCGCCGTGCTCGGCGGCACGCTGATGCAGCTCCTCTTCCCGCTGGCCTTCGCCGTCCACTTCCACCGCTCCCGGCAGCCGTTCGCCGCCTCCGTCTCCGTGGCCTGGCTGGGGGAGAGCTTCTTCAGCGTGGCGCGCTACGCGGCCGATGCCCGGGCGCAGGTCCTTCCACTCGTGGGCGGCGACGACGCGGGGCACGACTGGGCCTACATGCTGGGACGGCTCGGGTTGCTGCAGCACGACCACTCGGTGGCGCAGGCGATCCGCGCCGCGGGAGCCCTCCTCCTGCTCGGGGCCGTGATGGGAGCGCTGAAGGCCGTCCACGCCCCGCTGCCCGCGTCGCCGTCCGCCGACCCCCTCCACGAGGAAGGGGAGGCATTCGCCCGATACCTGGCGGAGCGGTCGCAGGACCCGCCGCGCTGAGCAGGCGAGGTTCGCCGTCTGCTGGACCGCTCCTTGCCGCGTCCCGCCACCCGTCTGACGGCGTACGAGCAATTCTTCCCCAGGACAGGCGTGGACACCATGGCGATGATGAACGAGCTGGTGCAGCAGATCTCCCAGCGGGCGGGGATCCCCGAGGACAAGGCGCAGATGGCCGCCCGCGCCGCGGTGGACTTCCTGGACGGCCGCCTCCCGCCCCCGGTTGGCGGCAACCTGAAGCGGCTGGTGGAGGGCGGGGGAGCCGGCGGCGGCGGGCTGGGCGACCTCGGCAAGGCGGCGGGCGGGCTCGGCGGGATGTTCGGCAAGTAGCCCGGCCCCCGCGCAGATATCTCGCGAGTGGTCGGCGGGGGGAGGCTCCTCCGGCGGTGCGTAAACTCGCCCGGCCGGCGGAGCGAGACGTGAGTGCGGCGCGGGCTCACACAAACGCACCGCCTGCTGAGC
>DASYWD010000266.1 GCA_035936415.1 Longimicrobiaceae bacterium | reverse complement strand
CCCCCGGCCTCCGCGGCCGTCCACTCCACCGGGGCCGTGTCCGACCGCAGCCAGCGCGCCCCGCCGCCGAGCGCCAGGAGCAGGGCCACCACCCCCAGCGCCATCCGTTCCTGTCGGCTCACCTGCTCACCCTCCCCGGTAGATCAGCTCGGCGACCACCTCGCCGACGATGCGCAGGCTCTCCGCGCTGGTGTTCTCCGGCACGTCCTGTGGGGTGTGCCAGAAGCGGTTCCCGGGCCCGTACTCGAAGTCGATGATGTCGATGGTGCGGATCCCGGCGCGGTTCAGCGGCACGTGGTCGTCCTCGATCGGCCCGCCGCGCTCGTTCACGAAGACGTCGCCGTACCCCATCTCCCGCGCCAGCCCCCACACCCGCTGCACCACCTCCGGCGCGAACTGCTGGGAGTACCCCTCCACGGGGAAGCGCGGGTTCTGGTCGCCCACCATGTCCAGCAGGATCCCGTAGAAGGGGCGGTACCCCGGCGGGAGGCTGGCGGCGAAGTGCCGGGCGCCCAGGTACATGTCGTCGCCGGTGGGGCCGTAGTCCTCGCCGTCCACCAGGAGGAGGTCCACGCCGATGGGCGGGGGGCTCTGCCGGAACATCTCCGCCAGCTCCAGGAGCACCGCCGTCCCGGAGGCGCCGTCGTTGGCGCCGGGGATGGGGGTGCCGCGCTCGGCGGGGTTCCGGGCCTCGTCCGCCGTGGGGCGGGTGTCCCAGTGGGCGATCAGCAGGACCCGCTCCTGCGCCTCCGGCCGGAAGCGGGCGAACAGGTTGGTCATCCGCAGCGTCTGCCCGGACCGCGTCGTGTGGGTGAACGGCTGCTCGATCACCGTGTCCGCGCGCTCGGCCAGGTACTCGCGCATCCAGCGGAGCTGGGCCGCGTGCCCCTCCGTCCCCGGGACGCGGGGGCCGAACGCCACCTGCCGGCGCAGGTGGTCGAAGGCGCGGTCGGAGCTGAAGGCCGGGCGCTCCACGCGGCTCTCGGCGGGGACGGGCGGCACGCCGGCCTCCTCGCTGCTCCCCCGCTCGCATCCGGGGGACAGGGCGAGCGCGAGCAGGAGCAGGGAACGGACCGGCAGAGAAGGTGGTATCACGAACGTTTCCGTCTGGGGGTGCGGCGTGCGGGGCGGGGCGTGCGCGGGCAGGAGGAAGGAGCTATACTACCGCCACCTTTTCGGTTCAGCAAGACCGACGATACGGGATGAAGATCCTTACGCGTTATCTCCTGCGGGCGCACGTCGGCCCGTTTTTCTTTGCCTTCGCGGCGCTCACGGGGGTCATCACCATCAACACCCTGGCGCGCCGCCTCGCCGAGCTGGCGGGGAAGGGGCTCCCGCTGGAGGTGGTCTTCCGCTTCTTCGTCCTGTCGCTCCCGGCCACCATCGCGCTGACCTTCCCCATGGCGGTGCTGGTGTCGGTGCTCTACACCTTCTCGCAGCTCACCGCCGACAACGAGGTGACGGCGCTGAAGGCGAGCGGGATCGACCTCAAGCGGCTCCTCCTCCCCCTCTTCCTGGCCGCCGCGCTGATCGCGGGGGGGATGGTGTGGTTCAACGACCGGGTCCTCCCGGAGAGCAACCACCGCTGGAGCCAGCTGATGATCGACATCGGCCGGAAGAGCCCGCTCTTCGTGCTCCGCGAGCAGACGCTGAACCGGATCCCCACCTCGGACGGCCGCTCCTTCTACCTCCGCGCCGCCCGGATCGATCCCACCACCAACCGGCTGCGCGACGTGGTGATCTACGACGTGGGGCAGCCGCGGGTGAGCCGGACGATCTACGCCGACTCCGGGATCATGGCCTTCAACACGGCCCGGACCGACCTCCTCCTGACGCTCTTCGACGGCCACCTCCGCGAGGTGGACATGGACCAGCCGGAGAGCTTCCAGCGCGTGGAGTTCGACCAGCAGATGCGGCGCCTCCCCGGCGTGGCGAACCAGCTCCAGATCGGGCAGTCCGCCTCGGGCTACCGCGGCGACCGCGAGATGACCGTCGGGATGATGCAGGCCCGCATCGACACCCTGAACAGGCAGGTGCGCGAGGTGAGGCGCGACGCCCACCGCGCCGCGGGGGAGGACCTGGCGCGCGTGCTGGGGAAGGGCCCCGCGCCGGACGTGGGGGAGGCCCCGGTGGTGGGGATGACCTCGGAGCTGGGGGAGGCGTCGGCCGCCCGCCAGGCCGCGGACCAGCTGTCGTCGTCCCACGCCCGCGTGCGGGAGCTGCAGCGCCAGGTCCGGGAGTTCCGGGTGGAGATCCACAAGAAGTACTCCATCGCCGCGGCCACGCTGGTGTTCGTGCTGGTGGGGGCGCCGCTCGCCATCCGCTTCCCCCGCGGCGGGGTGGGGATGGTGATCGCCTTCAGCCTGCTGATCTTCGCCGTCTACTACGTGGGGCTCATCGGCGGCGAGACGCTGGCCGACGAGGGGTACGTCACCCCCCTGTGGGCCATGTGGATCGTGAACGCCGTCATGGCGGGGCTCGGGCTCCTGTGGGTCGCGCGCATGGGGAGCGAGGCCTCCACCGCGCGCGGCGGCGCCTGGGACGAGCGGATCGAGCGGATCCGCGCCTGGGGCGAGGGGCTGTGGACCCGGGGGGTGGGATGATCCGGATCCTGGACCGCTACGTGGCCGGCCAGTACGTGCGGACCTTCGTGCTGCTGGTGCTGGGGCTCCCGCTCCTCTTCATCGTCACCGACCTGACGGACAACCTGGACACGTACGTGGACAAGGGTCTCTCCCTGTCCACGGTGGCGCTGTCGTACGTGTACCAGCTCCCGCTCTTCGTCCTGTACGCCTTCCCCATCGCGGCGCTGGTGGCGACGGTGTTCACCATCGGCGGGATGACCACGCACATGGAGATCGGCGCGGCCAAGGCGGCCGGCGTCTCCTTCTACCGGCTCATCGCCCCCATCGTCGCGATCGCCGCGGTGCTGAGCGTCGTGGCGCTGGGCCTGGGGGAGCTGGTCCCGGTCACCAACGCGAAGCGCGCGGAGCTGATGGGGGATGGCAGCATGCGCGCCACCACGCTGCGCACCAACTTCGTCTTCCAGACGGAGCAGAGCGGCGTCCTTTCGGTGCGGCGGCTGGACCCTGGCGAGGGGGAGATGAGCGGGATCGTGGTGGAGCGGAAGGCCACGGACCGGGTCCCCGGGGTGCACGGCTACGCGCAGAGCGCCCGCTGGACACCCCGGGAGGGGTGGCAGTTCCAGCAGGGGCACCTGCGCGTGCTGACGGCGGACGGCGGCGAGCGCTCCTTCTCGTTCGTCGCGCTGCGGCTCCCGGAGCTGCACGAGACGCCGGAGGACCTCCTGGCCGAGCCCAAGGAGCCGGAGGAGATGCGCTACGCCGAGATGACGCGCTTCATCCGGGCCATCGAGCGCTCGGGCGGCGACGCGCGTCCGCTCCTGGTGGAGCGCGCACAGAAGATCGCCCTCCCCATGGCGGTGTTCGTGATCGTGCTGTTCGGCGCGCCGCTCTCCACCAGCTCCCAGCGCGGCGGCGCGGCCTACGGGGTGGGGGTCAGCCTGATCGTCACCCTGGTCTACCTGCTCCTCTTCCGCGTCATGCGCGCCCTGGGCGAGGGCGGCGCGATCGACCCGGTGCTCGCCGCCTGGGCCCCGAACGCGATCTTCTTCCTGGCCGGGCTGTTCCTCCTCGCGCGGGTGCGGACGTAGGGCAGGGAGTGCGAAGCGCGGGAGTACCACGTGCGGGGGCCGTCGACTGGCTCCCGCACTTGGCTTTAGGAGGCCAGCCACCGCTTCCTCCGCGTGACGGAGCGACGGAAAAACGAGCTCATGACAGGCAGAAGATCACCCCGACGGGACGCGCCGAAAGCGTCTTATTGATGTAAGGTGTTGACTGCGCGCGGTATAGATGGTATCGTAGATACGCCTGTTTCCGGACACTCCGCCCTCGCATGAAAACATGCGGGCGTCGCAACCACCTTTCTCGCAGGCCCAGCACCGGCCCCGGACGGGCAGTGCACGCCGTCAGGAGTCCATGTCCCGAGCTCCGACACCCCAGGAAGAGAGCGATCTCGCCCGTCACCTCCGATGCCTCGCGGCGGAGCATTGGGGCGAGCGTGGCGCGATTGCGCTGATCGGCCGGCATGCGAGCCTGCTGGAGGCGCAGGAGAAGGCGCTGTTCTTCGGACAGGCGGATGCCCCCGTGCTCGTCACCGGCGAGACGGGGACCGGCAAGGAGATCTTCGCCCGAGCCGTGTACTTGTGCAGCTCTCGCCGCGGCGCCCCGTTCGTGAGCGTCAACTGCGCCCATTTCGGCGACAACCAGCTGATCGCCAGCGAGCTGTTCGGTCACCGCCGCGGCAGCTTCACGGGCGCGGTGGCGGACCACCGCGGTGTTTTCGAGGAGGCGGACGGCGGAGTGGTGTTCCTTGACGAGGTGGGAGAGCTCTCCACCGCCGCCCAGGCCATGCTCCTGCGCGTGCTCAGCGAGGGCGAGATCGTGCGGGTAGGCGAGTCGCGCGCCCGGCGCGTGGACGTGCGCGTGGTGGCCGCCACCAACCGCGACCTGCGCGCGATGGTGGCCGCCGGCCAGTTCAGGGAGGACTTGTACTACCGCCTGCGCTTCCTCCACCTGGCCGTGCCGCCGTTGCGCGAGCGCGGCGACGACTGGCGGCTCGTGTCCGATTTCTTTCTGCGGCGGCTGGAAGCCCGCTCGGGTATTGAGAAGCGGCTCTCCCCCGCGTCGCTCTCGCGGCTGGGCGCGTACCACTGGCCCGGGAACGTCCGGGAGCTGCGGGGGCTCATGGAGATGAGCCACTGCCTCAGCCTGCGCGACCCTCTCATCGAGCCGCACCTCTTCGAGCAGCACCTAGAGCCGGACGAGGCCCTCGCGACGGAGGTCCCGACGCCGGCCGCGGCGGGGGCGCCGTGCCGGCTGGTGCCGGACCGGCCCGCCGGGATCGGGGAGGGGGAAGGGGATTTCTGGACGCGGGTCTACGAGCCCTTCATGGAGCGCGACCTGAGCCGCACCCAAGTGCGGGCCCTAGTGGAGGACGGGCTGCGCCGGAGCCAGTGGAGCTACAAGCGCGCCCTCGCCCTGTTCGGGGTGGCACCGGACGACTACCTGAAGTTCATGGACTTCCTCCGGCACCACCGCCTGAAGCCTGAGCGGGCCTGAGGCGTCCTTTCACGAGGGCGGCGAGGGCCTCGTGCAGGTCGAAGCTGCCGACCGTCTGCTCGATCTCTTCCCTTAACCGCCCGCATCGCTCCTTCCGTTTCGCGTACACCTCCCCGGATCCCTCGAAGCATTCCTCGAATGCCTCGACGAAACACGCCTTGAACTCCGTGCACTCCACGGGTGAAGGGAGGTGCCGGGAGACGCCGAGCTCTTCCAGGCGTGCGGCGATGTTCTCCCGGTCGTAGCATGCCGTTCCCACCGTGATGGATGGTACTCCCGAAAGGATGGGATAGTGGTACGTGGCGTTCCCGCAGTGGTGGATCGCGAGCGCCACTCTGTCACACACATAGCCCAGGGGGAGGTAAGGGGCGTAGAAGTACCGGCTGCCGCCCCGGAGAGCGAGACTCTCGGACCGGATGCTCGTCACGATCGCGCAGTCTCTCTCGAGCAGGTAGCGCATGCACTGGACGATCTCCGCAGGCGGCGTGGCGATCAGGCCGTGAGTGACGTAGACGCTCGTCCGGCCCCGGTTCTCGGCGAAGAACCGGTCGAGCGGCCCGAAGTCGCGGACGTCCACGTGGGAGGTGTCGGCAGAGCCGATGCCCGGATCACAGATCAGGACGTCCTCCACGACCAGCGGACCCGAGAAGACGTACGAGGGATCTCCCTGGATCTCATCCGGCAGCGCCTCGATCGAGGGGACACCGGGGACGATGTTCAGGTCGCCTGCGAAGAGGTCTGGAAGGGAGATTGAACTCGGCCGCTGGAAGCCGTATGGCCGCATGTCCGGGAGCTGTTCCACCGCGAGCGGCATGCTGTGCCGATGGGCGGCGTTGCGCGGCCTTTCGAAAGGGAAGCTGCCGGTGCGGCGTATCGAGACGCGCGGCATTCCGTACCGCTTGGAAGCATACCCCGTGGTCAGGCTGCAGTCGTCCACCACCACGTCCGGCACGAACTCGCGGTAGGCGCGCAGCTCGCTTCGGATGAGGTTGCAGTAGTCGATGGGCAGCACCGGGATGTCCAGCTGCTGGAGAATCCGGTTCTTCTCTCCGAGCTTCTTCGGCCAGTCGTCTGAAAGCAGGAACGCCGTCTCGACGGATCGGGCCCGGAGCATCCGGTGGAGCGCGACCAGCGGGATCAGGTGGGACAGCCCTCCATTGCGCCAGGGGACGAACAGCACCTTCATCGTTCCTCTCCTACGTTCGAGGCGTTGCGTATTCCGGAATGTGAGAACGATCTCGCTTCTCCCGGGGAGGGTGCCTGACCGTCCCCGGCAGGGCGCGCGTCTTGCGGCATATGCTGCGCGGCACGACGAGTCGCGTGCTGCGGGACGCATCCTCGACCTCGCCTCTGCCCCCAAGTGTTGGCCATGCGCCACTTCTTCCGTATTCTGCTCTACAGGTTCGAGCTGCGGGTTCCGGCGCTCGAGTTCGGCGACGCCGCCCCGGCCGGTCAGTACGAATTTCTCTGGAGCTCTCCTGACGAGCCGTACCTCAGCCGGCTCCGTACCGAATTCGACCTCGCCCAGCTCGCCGCGGAGGCGGACACGGAGTACGAGCGTGTCCGCGCGGTGAGCAGGTGGGCGCGTGCTCGGTGGAAGCATGGAAACGATGGTGCGGAGAACGGCGATCCCATCTCCATCCTGCGGGAGGCTGCGCTGGGGCGGGAGTTCCGCTGTGTCGAGTACGCGGCCGTGCTGGCTGCCGCCCTGAATGCTCTCGGGATCGCGGCACGTCCGGTCGGATTGTGGAAGCGGTCCGTGGAGACGGACGAAGGGGGCGCCGGGCATCTGGTGGTGGAGGCGTACCTGGAGTCACTGGGCAAGTGGATCATGGTGGATGGCCAGTTCGACGTCACCCCCGTGCTCGAAGGCGTGCCTCTCAGCGCCCTGGAGCTGCAGCTGGCCCTGGCCGAGGCCCGCCCGGGGGTTGGCGTGGACAGCTCTGCACCTCTCCGCGCCGATCAGTACCTGGAGTGGCTGGCGCCTTTCCTCTTCTACCTCCACGTTCGCCTCGACAACCGGTACGACGCGGTGACGGACGCCGCGAAGCTGATGCTCGTCCCGTCGGGAGCAAAGGAGCCCGCGGTCTTCCAGCGGATCGAACCGGTACGGGACATGGTCTTTACCCGGTCTCCCTCTCGGTTCTATGCGCCCGCTCGCGCCAGCGGACCACCGGACCCGGCGGGCTCCCGCGGGCGTGCTCTGCCCGGACGGCAAATGTCCCGGCCGTAGCCGGTCAGCTCAGCACGTTCAGCAGCTCGTCGTAGAGCCTCGTCCGGGCGGGGTCCGGCCCGGAGGACGGACCATCTCGGCGGTACCGGCGGTAGCCGGTCGCCTTCTCGACGCGCCTGAGCTCGTCCGTCCAACGAGCGCGCTCCGTTGGCAGCGATGCCGCGGCGAGCACACGCAGGCTCTCGATCTCGAACGCTTCGTCGCCCGCTGCGCGGGCGCCTTCGTATGCGTCGCCTGCGAGCCCGCGAGCCTCCTCGTCGAGGCCTGCCTCTGCGCACGCCGCTGCGATCCGGGAGATCACGTACAGCACCCGCAGCTCGCTCTTCTTCTCGGCGGAGACCAGCCGTACCACTCTGGCCAGCGGGAGCAGCGCCGCCCGTGCGTCGTACAGGTCCCCGGCGCATGCGTGGATCTCCGCCTTCCGGAGTTCCAAGACGGCGCGCTCCCACCCCCGCGTGCCCGCCAGCGGAGTGTCGGCGATGATGGCCAGAGCCTGCTCGTGCTCCCCCATCCTGCAGGCGGCTACGGCCGAGGCCTCATGGATGAGCCGGGATACCCCCGGGGAACAGTCGGGTCGGACCGCCGATGCGAAGGCGAGGGTCTCGGCGTACCTGTGGCTGACGAGGAGGGCCTTGAGGGAGTCGACCACGTAGACCCCCTTGAGGAAGAGGTGGAAGCCCTCCGGTTCCGGGGCGATGATTCTCCATCCTGATCCGTTGATCGTGCCGCACCCGAGATCGAACCGCCTCCCGGCCCGGTACTCCATCAGGCGTGCAAGCCGGTCGAGTGCCGTCTGCCAGCTGCCGGTCTGTGCCTCGAGCCGTCCCAGGTTGATCCAGGGCTGCAGGCTTCGCCCCGCGATCACCGGGTCTGCCGATCGTCGGCTCAGCCTGATGTGCCAGCGGATCTGCCGCTCGCAGAGCTCCCGGGCCATGGAGGTGGCCCCCTCGTGCGCGGCAATCAGGGCCGCATTGTTCGCGACCCAGGCGATCTCCTGGGAGAAATCGCCGGGCTTTCGGATGGTCTCGCGGGTCTTTGCGAGGCTCCCGCTGAGCTTCTCGGCCCACTTCGTCAATGGGGCACGCGCGATCCGGTCGTGTGGAAGCAGCAACGCGGTCGTGATCGTTGCCGCGGGCCCGGGAGTCGTTCCGCGCTCCGCCGCGCGGGTGGTTGCAAGGGAAAGCATCACAGGTGCCCCATCCTGGGAAGGTATTTCGCGATACACTTCCTCGCCGCTATGATGCGGCGCCGGCGGGGACCGGCTCCGGCGCGTTCCCGCGCGTCTTCGCGGCCTCCCAGAGGGTGTAGCGGAGAACTCCCTTGAGGCTTCCCTTCACTCCGCAGCACGTCCGTTCGTTGTCCCTGATCCGCGTGAGAGGACATGCTGCGCCCTGGCAGCCCGGGAGCACGTAGCAGCGCTGGCAGAGCGAGTCGGTCTCGAAGTGCGGGTTCACCCACTTGCTCATGTTCTCCGGGTTGAGCTCCATGTTGCCATCCGGGCGCAGCTGGCCGACCACGTTGGCGTCCATGTCGTCCAGTGCGATGGTGCACTTCATGAGCTTCCCGGTCGCGCCGACGATGAAGTTGTACGGCCGCGCGGCATAGCAGACCTGCGCACCCATCTGGGACGCGCCGCGGATTCCTCCCTCCTGGTGGAGGTTGACCTCCTCTGCCTTTTGCCTCAGCGAGTTCATTGCGTTCGCCTGCTCGCCCGTGCCGCACGTTGACAGGTTCTCATCGTTGTCCCCTCCCCACTTGCCTACCGCGCGGAAACGCATCTTGAAGCGCTTGTCGCCGCTGAAGTCCTCGCTCAGGGCCTCCAGGAATGCACCCAGGCGCGGGAGGTTCTGCTGGTCGAAGTTGACGCGGATCGATACGGTGAACTCCTGCTTGCGCTCCCGCAGGGACCTGAGATTGTCGAGAATGACATGGTACGTGGGGCTCCCGTCCCGACCTACACGCTTGCAGTCGTGCTCCTCGGGGAGGCCGTCGATCGTGATCTGGTAGCTGGTGCACCCCCAGTGGAGCAGCTTGGTCGCACGCTCCTCCGTCAGGAGGTAGCCGTTGGTGGTCATCGCCTGTCCGTGCACCAGGCCGTAGCGGTCCGCGGTCTCCTTCAGGTAGGGAGAGATCTCCTCGATGGCCTCCCACCCGTACAGCGGCTCCCCTCCGAACCACTCGGCACTGAGCGACCTGAGGTGGGGGGCGCGCTGCTGCACCAGCGCACGGACGCCCTGGCGCACCTCCGGGAGCATGGTGCCGCGCTTGAACTTCTCGTAGCAGTAGACACAACGGAAGTTGCAGTCCTCGCTGGCAAGGAGAATGAGCTGAAGCACGTCGGTCCGCCAGTGCTGCTGCGCGAATGCATAGCGGAACTGCGCCATCTCGTCCAAGCCGTCGCGCACGAGGAAGCCGCGCTTACTCAGGTAGGTGCCGAACTTGTCGAGCGGCGCGGTCAGTCCCTTTGACGCGAGGTGGGCGACGACCTCGTCCCGGTCCTCCGGCTGAAAGACACTGATGGCCCCGGTGTAGGTGTTCCACAGGATGAGCCGGCCATCGTCGCCCGCGGCCCGCGCGTTGAAGCGAGAAGGTACCCAGCGCTGCGTCGGCTTGTAGTTGAGCTGTACCAGCGGCGAGTCGCCCGACCGGGAAGGACTCCGGTCGTATGGCGACACCACCATGTCGGTCGTCGGCTCCATACCCAGCCTCCTTGATCTCTCTAAGCGTAAAGCGAAGTGCCGCGCCCAGTGCCGGCACGGAACGGCTTTGGGCTGCCCCAGAGCCGGAGTCTCGGACCGTCCGGGCATACACCGCTCCTGGTGCGCACGCGTGAAGACAGCGGTGTATGCCGGGTCAGCACGGAGCTATGAAGCGCTCTCCGTCACTGCGGGCTTGCAGCTCTCGTTGCAGCTCGTCGCATTTAGGGTCGGGCAGTAGATGTTCGACCCGGCGCCGCCCGCGACCTCCTCAAGCTCTTCCACGGAGAACTCGCCCTCGTTCTTTTCCTCGATGCCCCTGACGCTCCTTCGGCTCGGGCCCTGAGGTGCACAGGTCCCGGGCGCCGGCGTCAGGTCACGGTCGGCGCGGTGGCCGGCTTGCACTCGCTGTTGCAGCCTTCCTTGTTGGTGGTGGGGCAGTAGATGTTGGTCTCGGCGCCACCCGCGATCTCCTCCAGCTCCTCGACCGAGAGCTCACCCAGCCCGGGGATGGTGAGCTTCCGCCCCTGCTCCTGGTTCTCGCTGGCCATGGATTGCCTCCTTGAGTTCGAGTGAGCGCGCGTGCGGCCCGGCTGCGCGCGCGCGGCGGCTCAGACTATATCTTTGCTGCACCCGCTGTTGCAGCTTTCCTTGTTGGTGGTGGGGCAGTAGATGTTGGTCTCGGCGCCGCCCGCAACCTCCTCAAGCTCTTCCACGGAGAGTTCGCCTTCGTGCTTCCGATCTTCCGCCATGATGCTCCTCCGGTCGGGAGTGGGAGTGCAGCCGCCCCAGGACTCCGGCGTCAGCTCACGGTCGGCGCGGTGGCAGGCTTGCAGTCGGTATTGCAGCTCTTCTCGTTGGTGGTGGGGCAGATCACGTTCGTTGCCTCGCCACCCGAGACTTCCTCGAGCTCCTCCACCGAGAGCTCGTCGGGACCGCGTGCCGCGCTGGGCTTTCCCCTCGTACTCTCCGCCATTGCAACCTCCTGAAGTGAAGGGTGACACACCTGTGTGCGCACCAGGTGAGAGATCTATCCGGGCCGTTGCGGCGATCAGGTGACGGTCGCCGCACAGCTGGTGTTGCAGCTGGAGGTGTTGGTAACCGGGCAGCAGTTGCACTCGTCGTCCATCCCCCCCGCGATCTCCTCCAGCTCTTCCGCAGTGAGCTCGTCCGAGGCGGCGGGTCCTGTCGCTTCCGGCTCTTTCTGCCATTGTCCCCTCCATTGTGCGAAAGAGTGCGAGTTCCACGCGACAGAGGCGGATGTTCGAGACCGCAAGGCGCATGCCAGCGGGGCCGCAGAAACGGAGAAAAGGCGCGTTCCTTTCCGGGAAATCAATAGGAAATCCGGCGCGACGGGGCAGCTGGAAGACGGGGGTGAGGAGGACCCCGGCTGAGGGTGCTGGACCCGCTTCGCCAAAACCAGGGCACCCCCGGCACCGGGGGTGCTCGACGTTTGCCGCGTGGCGCCCGGCTCGGCTCCGGGGGTGGAGGAGCGGCCTTACCGCGGATAGGGGGATCGCAGGTTCTTCAGCGGCTGCACCAGGCGCACTCCGGACGTGGGCTGTCCCTCGCCCGCGCTTCCCCCCTCGATCACCCATCTCCAGTAGTAGCGGCCGTCGGTCAGCGGTATGGTGACCGTCCAGAGATCGCCTTCCTTCACCGCCGGGATCGGCGTCGAAGTGAAATCCCCGGCCAGCGAGACACGCTCCGCATGCGGGGCCGGCAACTCGTACCGTACGGTCTGGCCGCGCCGCCGCCTCATCAGCAGGTGATGGTCGGGGTCCACACGGATGTCACTTACCGGTCCCAGCCGGCCCAGGTCCAGCGTGTCGCTCCGTTGCCTAAGGTGAACCGTCCTCCGAACCCACCCTGAGCGAGCGAGCAACTCGACCTCGAGCGGGAAGGTGAACA
The DNA here is from genome assembly GCA_035936415.1 of Longimicrobiaceae bacterium. NCBI lineage: Bacteria > Pseudomonadati > Gemmatimonadota > Longimicrobiia > Longimicrobiales > Longimicrobiaceae > Longimicrobiaceae bacterium. The sequence continues at coordinate 8,519 of DASYWD010000266.1, read as the reverse complement.
CCGGGCCGGTCTGCGTGACAATGAGGTTCGTGCCCTTGACCCGAGCCTCAATGTCGGGGATCACCTTCTCGCTGACCCAGGGGTCGAGGAACGTGTCCATTTCGCGGCCAGCGGCGCGGGACAGTGCTGCGGAGAACTCCTTCAGCCCGGCAGGCTCACCGGGCGCGACCTGAAGGTAGTCCCGGATCCCCCGCGTGAAGGCCTCCTCTCCCATGACGTGGCGCAGCATACGGAAGATCCAGGCCCCCTTGGAATATGCTACGCCGCTGTTGGTGGGGTCCTCGAGGATGCTGCGGTGTCCTTCGTGTCCACCGACCTCGTACCGGTTCCGCTGCGCCTCCCAGAAGGCGCCCTCCACCTCTGATCCGAACTCCTGCGCGAGGAGGAGGGATTCTGCATAGGTGGCCCAGCCTTCCCGCAGGAAGTTGGCGGCCGGACCCGTGGGATGCGTCCAGCCGTGCGCGATCTCATGACCCAGGTACGCCCGGGGAATCGGCTCAGCCTGGATGGGAGGCCCTCCGTTCTTCCCCGCCACGATCAGGTCGTTGGACCGGAAGTGCCATCCCGAAGCACCCCGCGCCCGGCCCTGCGCGACCGCGAAGTAGCCGGCCCGGGGCTCGCCGAATCGCTGGCTGAGGATCTCGTAGGTCCGGCGGAACGCCGCCTCGAGCTCCTCCCGTGCTGGGCGGAAGTCGGGTGTCAGAAAGGTCTGGAGCCCCAGGTGACCGAACCGTCGGATGGCCACATGCCACTCCCGGTCGTAGAGCAGAGTAAGGGCATCCGTCGGCCGGGCAGCCTGAGCCCGCACCGTGCGGACTCCCCCCGATACCGTCTCCGTCTGGGGGATGCTGGTGGCTAGGTGGTACTCAGCGGGGATCCGGGCGGTGAGCACGAAGTCGGCCCGGTCGGCCCCGCTCTCGCCCTCGAAACGGGGATGCCAGTAGTACTGGCTCCGCACGTGCCCGAATGCCGGGTGGAACATGCCCGAGTTCGGTTCGGACAGGGTATCGGTCTCCACGTCCAGCGAATAGGAGAGAGCGAGTCGGGCCCGCCCGGGTGAAGGGGCCCGGATCCAGAGGAGCCCCCCGCCGAGCGCGTGGTCGACCCCCTGTCCGTCGAAGCGGATCTCGTGGAGACGGGCCCGGTGGTTCAGCCGTAACGTGAGTCCGTCCGGGTTCCCGACCACGACGTCCAGAGTGTCAACGACCCGCATGCCCCGGCCGGGGATCACCGCCACATGAAGGTGCTGCGCGAGGATGCGGTTCTGCGCCTCTGCGGGGACGCGGCGGGCGAGAAGCCACGTGCCGCCCACCCATTTCGCCTCGTAGATACCCGAGAACGCACCCGAGAAGATCGTCTCGTCTCCCGAGTTCCCGACCGCCACGTACCCCGCCAGGAGGAGCACCGCTCGATCACGTTCGCGGCGGATCACCCTTGCGACACCCGGCCGCCTGGCCCAGCCCCTCTTCGCGGCGAACCCGAGCAGCCCCCGTCCCTCCGGAAACGGGAACACGCTGTCGAATGCCTCCCGGGATCCGGAGACGAATCGGTCCATGACCAGTTGCGCGAGCGCCTCCGGGCTCTCGGCTCCGACCTCGGGGGGAGGAGCCGGCTGCTGCGCATCGAGGGGAACACCCCAAATGAGCAGGAGGAAGAAGAGGAGCGGCAGGTACCTCGAGGACGCCCTGCCGGCTCCTCCCCCCGAGCGGATGACGGAGCCCCGCCGGCCCCGGCCCGCCGCCCGGAGCGGTCTGTCCACGTGCAAGGCCGGGCCCATGCTCACCCTCGTCGGAGGCGTCGGCCACGGGTTATGCCTCCGACGAGCCTCACGCCCCCCGTCAACGCCGCAGAACGGGCGCGCACCTGCGCCACCACGGCCTACATGACTGCTGTTTCCTTGCATCCGGAACACCCACAATTGTAGTTCATGCCGGCACCTCCAGGGTCACAGCAGGTGTTGGACTCGCTCCCGTCCAGTCCACCGGCAGCCTCCTCCGGCTCCGCGACGGTCAGCTCATCCCGCTCCTCCGTGGGCCGGTTCTCGTTTTCCGGGGGCGGCGAGTTGCGATGCTCGGTCATGGCATCCTCTTGGAGAAAGTGACCCGGCCGGCGTTCGCAATGGACAGGCCAAATCATGCGGGGCCTTTGCGTGTCCGGCTCCGCGCCATCCGCCTCCCAACCAGCTCCTCCAGCGTGAGATCCGCCAGCGCTACAATCACCCTGGCCACCCCCTCCGCCCAGGGACCGCTCAGACGGAGATCCGGGTCCACCTGCTCCAGCCGCAGCGCCGCGGCGCGCACTAGCGCCTGCAGGACGACGAAGGCGCGGTCGGAGAGCGGGGGCCTGCCCCGGTAGTTCTCCAGCCGTCCGCCGGGGCGGTAGCGCGATGGGTCTTCCAGGCCCATGAAGCGCAGAAACCAGTCGCTCCGGAAGCGCCCTGCCGCGGCGACGATCCCCGCGTAGTCGGCGATCAGCTCATCGTGCAGGGTGTTGCGCATGGAGCCGAGCACCCGCCGGGTGAAGTAGTGCGCGCACTCGTGCTCCAGCCGGATCGTCAGCGAGGTGCGCAGCCACTCCTCCTCCGAGAGGCCCAGCTCCGCCGCGGCGACGCCGCTGTAGGGACCGGGGGCGAGGAGGACGAAGCGGTCCTGGTACAGCTCCCTGCGCCCGCGGACCCAGGCGAAGGCGGAGCCCCAATCCGGGGCGCCGTCCGCCTCCAGTTCGCCCCGCTCGAAGCGCCGCCGCAGCTCCGCCATGCGGTCCCAGTTGTTGTACCCGCCGACGGTGCATGCCCCCATGGAACCGGGGACCGGGTCCGGCTCGTTGCGCCGCGCCAGCGCCCGGAGCAGGGTGACGAAGTCGCCTCGGCACCCGGCCACCAGCACCGGGACGCGCCCGGCGGCGGTGGGGTGCAGAAAGAGCCGCAGCCCCTCGGGCGACTCCAGCGCGAGCCCCTCCCCGGGATCGTCCGGCAGGACCCCGCGCCGGATCGCCGCCTGGTACGCATCGCTCCCGCTGATCCCCGCCCGCACGGGAAAGCGGAGCTGTACGAGCCGCTCCTGCAGCACCGCGAACACGCCCCGCCGCGCCGCCTCGGCCGCATACCCCGCCCAGGTGTCGACGAACGGCTCGTCGGGGAGGGGGAAGGCGCCGGGGTCCGGAGCCCCGTCCAGGCGGAAGACGTTCTCGCCGTAGCGGAGGAGCTCGCCGGTCTCCTCCGCGCTGGCCCCCAGGCTCATCAACACCCCGGCGCGGAAGTCGGCCCCCGCGTCCATGGTCGTCTCCCCTTTCATGCGAGCTGCCGCTGCGCCATCTCGTGGAAGAGGCCGCGCCGCTCCAGCAGCTCACGGTAGGTGCCGGTCTCCACGATCCGGCCACCTTGCACCACGTAGATCCGGTCGGCGCCCATGACCGTGCTGAGCCGGTGCGCCACCACGATACGGGTGGCCTTCAGGCCGGCCAGGCTCTCCGCGACCACGGACTGGGTGCGGTTGTCGAGCGCGCTGGTGGCCTCGTCGAGCAGCAGGATGCGCGGGCGGTTGAGGAGCGCGCGGGCGATCATCAGCCGCTGCCGCTGTCCGCCCGAAAACGTCCCCCCCCCGTCGCTGACGTGGGTGTGCAGCCCCATCGGCATCTTCCGGACGTCCTCCTCCAGCCCCGCCAGGCGCGCGGCCTCCCAGGCTTCGTCGTGCGAGGCGGCCACGGAGCCGACGATGTTGTCGAAGATGCTCCCCGACAGCAGGGTGCCATCCTGCAGAACCGTCCCGAGCTGGCGGCGGACCGCCTGCACGTCGAGGCCGGCCAGGTCCTGCTCGTCGTAGGAGACGGACCCCGCCTCGGGCGTCTCGAAGCCCAGGAGGAGGCGGAGGAGGGTGGACTTCCCGGAGCCGGAGGGCCCCACGAAGGCCACGAACTCGCCGGGCCGGACGCGGAGCGACACGTCGCGCAGGACCGGCGGGCCGTCGGCCCGGTAGCGGAAGGTGACGTGCTGCAGCTCCACCGCGCCCGACAGCTCCCCGGGGTCGTGCTTCCCGGAGTGCACCTCCGGCTCCGCGTGCAGGATCGGACTGGCCTGCTCGTAGAGCGGAACCGCGGCCAGCGCGCCGATCAGCGCCGTTCCGCTGGAGAGCGCGGCGGCCAGGCAGATGTTGAAAGCCGCCATGAACCCCAGGAACGCCCCTGTTCCCATCGCCGGCTCGCCGGTGGCGCGGGTGCTCAGCGCGAAGAGCGCCAGCGTGCAGACCACCGGGCAGACCGCGCTGAAGAGCCCGAGCCAGTTGCCCAGCGCGCGGGCGCGGAGCTGCTCCCGGCGCTGCTCGCTGAAGAGGCGTGCCCACAGCCCGAAGGCCTGCACCTCCGCCCCGGCCATCCGTAGCTTGGAGATCCCGCCCAGGAGCTGCAGCACCGTTCCCGAGGTCCGGGAGTGCAGCCGCAGCACGGCGCGCTGCCGCCGGAGCTGCAGCCATCCCACCGCCACGCACACGGCCAGCGCGACCGCCACCATGACCGCGGCGAGCGCGGCCAGCGCGGGGTCGTAGTGGAAGAGCAGTGCAAAGTTCCCCAGCGAGAAGGCGCCGCCCAGCAGGGCGGTGACCACGGCGCCGGAGAGCGTCCGGCGGATCTCCTCGATCCCCATGGCCCGGACCGCGAGCTCCCCGGCGGCGTACCCCCGGAAGAAGGGGAGGGGAAGGGAGAGGAGCCGGTCCCAGACCGCGGCCTGGAGCGTGGCGCCCACGCGCGCCTCGATTCGCAGCAGTGCGGTGCCGCGTACGGCGGCGAACCCCGCCGTGGCGAGGGCGGCCACCAGGAGCACGAGGGTGAGCTGCAGCAGCTGGTGGCGCTCGGCACCGGGGATCACCGTGCTGAACAGCATCCCGATCCCCAGCGGGGGGAGGAGCCCGAGTGCCGCTGCGGCCAGGGAGGCGCCGAGCACCGCGAGCAGGTCGCGCCGGCAGCCGTGCAGGCCGAAGTGGAGGAGCTGCCGGAGCCCCACCCGCTCGGCGGGAAAGGGGCGGTACAGGACCGAAGCGAAGGGGGCGAGCGAGCCCACCGTCTCCGCCGTGACGGGGACGGGTGCGGGCTCCCGCGGGTCGTGCGCCTCGTACCCGCCGCGCGCGGAAGGGAGCAGCGCGACGGGGCGCCCCTCTTCCGCCGTCCGGCCTAGCATGGGACCGGCGTCGCTCCGCCACCAGCCGTCGCGGAGGGCGACGCGGCGGGTGCGTACGCGGCAGGCGCGGGCGAGCGAATCCAGCGGGTCCCGGCAGCGGAGCGCCTCCCATCCCGCGGCCGGCTCCACGGGGATCCCCGCGGCCCCGGCCACCTGCCGGAACACGGCCACGAGCGGGTCCTCTCCGGCAGGAGCCACCGCGGCGCTGCGCACCGGCCCCGCCGCGGCGGACGGGTGCGGGAGGGTGGACGCCAGGCGGCCGAGTGCCGTCTGCATGGCTGCGCGGCCCGCCTCGGTGCGGAGGTGGATGCGCTCGCGCCGCGCCGCCTCCATCTCGTGCACCCGCTCGGCCACCAGCGCCAGCGCAATGCGGTGCAGACGCTCCAGCGCGCTCCAGACCAGGTCGTGGCCGCCTTCCACCTCGTCCGCCAGGAGGTACTCGGTGGGGATCAGGCGCAGGGTACAGCCCTCCCCGCCCTCGACCCATGCCCGGTCGGACAGGGGGAGCAGCTCGCCGGGCGCCAGCTCCCCCGCCCCCCGCCCGAGCAGGCACGACGTGCCGGTGAGCTGCTCCACCCAGCCTACGTGCGCCGTGGAGCGCACGCGGGTGCCGCCCCCGGCATCCAGCGCCTCGCCCGGCTCGATGCCGCGGAGCTCCCCCCGCGGGAGGGGGCCGGCTACCCCCTCGTACAGCCGCTCGATCCACGCGTGCAGCAGGCCCGCCACCGCGGCGTGCTTCCGGGGCGAAGCGGCGAGGGCGCGCAGCTCGTCCAGGCCGATCTCGGCCAGGCGGGTCCCCGGCGCCCCTACCGCCAGGAGCGCCGTCCCGGTCACGGGGTCCGCCCCCACCCCGAACAGGGGCGCGCCGCACTCCACCCGGAAGAGGTGGGTCCGCCCCCCGGTCGAGCCGGCCTCGTTCAGCAGGGTGGCGAACACGTCCATCCGCCCCGAGAGGACGAGCCAGACCCGGCCGGGCTCCAGGAGGAGCGGCCGGTCGCCGCCCGCCTCGCGAACGGCGTCGGCGGCGGGGAAGATCTCCGTGTGGCTTCGAGCGATCATGAGAGTCCTGCTGCGGAGGTGTGCTACTCGGCCGCGACCAGCGCCGCGTACGGTCCGGGGACGTCCTTGAGCTCCTCGTGGGTGCCGCGCTGGGCGATCCTGCCGCCCTCCAGCACGATGATCTCGTCGCAGTCGCGGATGGTGCTCAGGCGGTGCGCGACGATCAGGCAGGTGCAGCCCCGGCGGCGGAGGTTGTCGTCGATCTGCTGCTCGGTGGTGGGGTCGAGCGCGCTGGTGGCCTCGTCCAGCACCAGCACCGAGGGACTGGCCACCAGCGCCCGCGCGAGCTCCATCCGCTGGCGCTGCCCGCCGCTCAGGTTCCGGCCGCCTTCCTCCACCGTCGCGGAGTATCCCCCCGGCCGGGCGCTGACGTCCTCGTGGATGCAGGCGTCGCGCGCCGCCTGGACCAGGTCGCCCTCGGGGACGGTGGGGTCCCAGAGCGTCAGGTTGTCGCGGACCGTCCCCTCGAAGAGGAAGACCTCCTGGTCCACCACGGCCAGGCTCTGGGTGAGGACGTCGCGCGACAGCTCGGAGCGCGGCACCCCGTCGAAGAGGATCTCGCCGGCCCAGGGCTCGTGGAGCCCGGCGACCAGCCGTGCCACGGTGGTCTTGCCGCACCCCGAGCCGCCCACGAGCGCCACCCGGCTCCCGGGCCGCAGCTTCAGGTTGAAGTCCTGGATCAGCGCCGGCTCCAGGCGGCTGTATCCGAAGGATACCCGCCGGAGCTCCACCTCTCCGCCGAGCCTCCCCGGGTGCCTCCCGCCGTCATCCGCGGGCGCGGGGCCCGCGGGGAGCTGCGCCGGGTAGCGGAGCACGTCGTCCAGCCGGTTCATGTCGCCCCGCACCTCCTGCAGGGTCCCCCCCAGGGCGACGAGGCCGTTCACCGGGGCCAGGAAGGCCAGCGCCAGGGCCTGGAAGGCGATCAGCATTCCCATGGTCAGCTCCCCGTCCATCACCCGCGACCCGCCTACTCCCAGGAGGAGCGCGGTGCTCGCGGCAAGCAGGAGCGGTGGGGCCAGGGAGAGCAGCTGAGTCTGCAAGCCGAGCTGGTGCTGTGCGTTCACCACCCGGGCGTAGTGGCCCGACCAGCGGGCGAAGAAGTCGGACTCGGAGCCGCCGGCCTTGAGCGTCTCGATCCCCAGCAGCCCGCCCATCGCGGTGCCGAGCGCCTTGCCGCGGTCCTGCTGCAGCCGCTGGCTCAGGTCGGTGCGCTTGCGCGACACGTAGCGGAGCACGGCCAGGTTCAGCACGGCGACCGCCACCACCATGGCGGTGAGCGAGGCGTCGTACCACACCATCAGCCCGGCGTAGAAGGAAATGGTGGTGACGCGGAGCACCGTGCTGGCCAGCTCGCCCGAGAGGAGCTGGGCGACGCGGTCGTTGATCGCCACCCGCGACGCGATCTCCCCCGGGTGCCGCTGGGTGAAGAACTGCACCGGCAGGTGCAGCACGTGCCAGAAGAAACGGGACGAGGTCTGGAGGGCCAGCCGGGTCTCCAGGCGCAGCAGGTAGCGCTGCTGCAGCCAGGTGAGGGCGCCCAGGACCACGACGGTCGCCGCCATGCAGAGGAGGAGCGGGCGGACCCAGTCGCTCATCCCGTTCACCAGGACGTCGTCGACGAACACCCGGGTGAAGGTGGGGACCATCAGTCCCGGGACCACCAGGGCCAGCCCCGCGAGGACGCAGTAGAGCAGGGCGGCGTGCGAGCCCGCGAGCCGCCTGCGGAGGGCGGCCATGAGGCTCCGCCGCTCGCCGCCGCGCACGAACTCCGGGCCGGGCTCGAAGGTGAGCGCCACGCCGGTGAAGGACTGGTCCAGCTCCTCGCCGCTGATGGTCCGGGCGCCCAGCGCAGGGTCGTTGAGGTGTACGCGCCCCTTGCGCCCAAAGCCCTCCAGGACCACGAAGTGGTTGAAGTTCCAGTGGACGATCATGGGGACGGGCATGCCGCGCAGGGCCTGCGGCTCGCGCTTGAAGCCCTTCGCCTGGAGCCCGTACGCCTGCGCGGCCCGGACCATGTTGCTGGCCTTGCTCCCGTTGCGGGAGACGCCGCAGGCCATGCGCAGCTCCTCCAGGGGGACGAGCCGCCCGTGGTGGGCCAGGATCATGGACAGGGCCGCGGCCCCGCACTCCACCGCCTCCATCTGGAGCACGGTGGGAACCCGGGCCCGGCCGCGTGCGCTGCCCCCGGAGGGGCGGAGGCCGCGCACCCTGGCCTTCAGGCGTTCGGCGAGTGGGGTCATGGGCATGCTCCTTTGCGGCTCACGAGCCGCCGACGCCCGCGGCGCCGCGGGCG
>DASYWD010000265.1 GCA_035936415.1 Longimicrobiaceae bacterium | reverse complement strand
CCTCGGCCAGGTCCGCGTCGGCGGCGGACCACCCCGCCCACTGCGCGCCCAGGGCCACGACGGCGCGCGGCGCCACCCGGCCGCTCGCGCCCACGTCGAAGGTGAGGGGGAGGGCGTACTCCTTCCCGGCGGGCACGCCCGCGGAGTCCTGGGCGGGACGGGCCTCCAGCGTGCCGCCCATCGTGACCGCGGCGCCCAGGTTCAGGGCGTCGCTCGCCACCCAGCGGACGCCCACGGAGCCGCCCACACCCCGGTACGACCACTCCCCGGCGAAGGCGGCCGGGAGCAGGTCCACCCGGCCGGGAACCACGGTGTCGGGGCGCTCGAAGCGCCGGCTGAGCGTGTCCCGCGCCCCGCCGCTGTACAGGTCGCCGGCCACGCCCACGGAGAGGCGCTCCGTCACGGAGTACGCCGTCCCCAGGCGCAGTCGGGTCACCCCGCCCCGCGAGGCGAACCGGTCGGTGAAGCCCACGCTGCGCCCCGGGAGGCGGAGCGTGTCCGTCCGCTCCACCGCCCAGTTCTGGTCCAGGTACGAGCCGAAGGCGGCGGAGAAGGTCCACCGGGTCCGGAACGGGAAGACCGCGTGGAGCAGCGGGAATCGCGCGGTGCTCCCCTCGGCGGCGTCTCCCGGGAGGGTGCTGTCGTAGAAGTCCGGCTGGAAGGCGAAGGAGATCGCCGGGGCCGGGTAGGCGGCGATCGCCGCCGGGTTCACCAGCGAGAGCCCCCCGCCGGGGAGCCCCAGGGCCACCCCGCCGAGCGCCAGCGCGCGGCCGTCCACCGGCGGGTTGACGTATCCCAGCCCACGGCTGGCGAAGAGCGACTGCGCGGCGGCGGGGGCGCTCGCCCCCAGCAGCGCCGCGCCCACCGCGACGAGCGCCGCGGCGGCGCGGAAACGGTGCTTCTGCGGCTTCGTCATGGCAGGACCAGCCTCTCGGGGGCCGTGTACACGATGCGGAGGCGCGGGGTGGCGGCGAACCATGCGGGCCCGAAGCTCAGCGCCCCCGGCACCCCGAAGAGCGTCCCGGGGTCGCTGAGCAGCGCGAGCGACGCGCCGGTGCTGTCGGAGGCCGCCAGGTCCGCGGCGAACGAGGTGATCGGCACCACGTGCAGGCTGTCGCCGGGCATGAACTGGGAGCCGCCGAAGACCAGCGTGCGGGCGGCGGTGAGGCCGACCGGCTGGTTGACGACCGCCCCCAGCGGAGCGCGGCGGCCGAGCTCGGGCTCGGTGACGCGCCGCACGGCGATCGGAACCGGGCCCACCGGGCGGAACCCGTTCGGAACCGGGACCGGGTCCAGCAGGAGCGACACCTCGTTCAGCGTCAGCTGGCGGAGCGGGACCTGCGTGCAGGCGCCGCCGCGGCAGACCGGGAGCGTCCTCGGGAGCTGCAGCCGGAACAGGGTGCGCGCCGAGCGGATCCCCCCCACCTCCCAGACCCCCTGAGCCGACGGCTGGTCCGGGTCGAAGATGAAGGCGAGCGCCCCCGACGACACCGTCACGGGCACCAGCGTGTCCGGCGAGGCGCTCTGCGGGTGCACCCCGGTCCGGAGCTGGATCCCGGAGGCGCCCAGCTGCACCCGGCCCTGCGCCCCCGCCGCGGTGAGCAGGAAGCCGGGGAAGTCCGGGGCGGAGATGCGCTTCACCGTGAGCGAGTCGAGCGCGAAGAGCACGGAGTCTCCCTGCACCCCTGCCCCCGCGGGGAGCCGCACGGTGGAAAGGAGCGCGCCGCGCGAGCCCCCCGGCCGCGTCCACGGCACCCGGCCGCCGACGGTGTCCACTGCGAACTGCCAGGACACAGTCGCCGGGTCCCAGGGCTGGCCCACCTCGAAGAGCTGCAGGTCGATGGGCCCCGCCGAGGTGGACGCCAGCGAGTCCAGCCGGGCGACCAGCGTCCCCCGCCCGAAGGTGAACACGCTGTCCGTCTTCGACGTGCCGCCCTGGGTGAACGTGACCGAGGTGGGGAAGCCCGCGAGGCGGATCAGCGCGTTGGAGTTCAACCTCCCGTCGAACTCGTTGGCGACCACGAGGAAGCCCGCGTCCTCGGGCCCGGTGTACCCGCTGAAGGTGCCGAGCAGCCGCGTGACGCTGTCCGCGGGGAGGACCACCTGGAAGGTGGCGGGGAGGGTGCCGCCCGGGAACAGGTCCACCCCGCCGGCCGTGGGCGGGTCGTCCGTGCAGGCGACCGCCGGAAGGGTCAGGAGCACGGCCGAGGCCAGCGCCCTCCCGAGACTGAAACGACGTCGCATCAATTCTTCCGCTCTGAATGGTATCGCGCGGCGGACCGCGTGGGTCCACCGCGCCGGGGCTCCGCGGGACGTGCGGGGGCGCGGCTCACGGGATCTCCGCCCCCGGGTAAACCCGCGGGAGGCGGGGAGTGAGGCCGGTGAGGATCTCGTACGAGATGGTGCCGCAGCGCTCCGCCACCTCGTCCACCCGGATCTCCTCGCCGCCGTCCCGCCCGATGAAGGTCGCCACGTCCCCGGGCTGGACGCCGGGGACGCGGGACAGGTTTAACACCGTCACGTCCATGGAGATCCTTCCGACGATCGGGACGCGTGCTCCGCGCACGATCGCCTCCCCCCCGGCGGGGCCGAGCGCGCGGCGCAGCCCGTCGCCGTAGCCGATCGCCGCGGTCCCCCACACCTCCGGCTCCGCGGCCGTGTAGGTGGCTCCGTAGCCCACCGTGGTGCCCGCCGGCACCCGGCGGACCAGCGCGATCCGCGCGCGCAGCGAGGCCACGGCCTCCGGGCGCACCTCCGCGCCGGCCTCTCCCCCGAACAGGAAGATCCCGGGGCGCACGAGGTCGCACCCGTAGCCGGCCCGGCGCAGCGAGGCGGCGCTGTTGGAGGTGTGGACCACACGGGGGGCATCCCCCTCCGCCGGGGGGAGGAGGGAGAGCGCATGGCGGAACCGCTCCCACTGCCGGTCGGTGGCGGACAGGTCCGGCTCGTCGGCCGAGTGGAAGTGGGTGAAGCAGCCCTCCCAGGAGAGCCGGTCCCCGGCGATCTCCGCCACCACCGGGCCCCACTCCGCGGCCTCCGTCCAGGGGAGACCGGCGCGTCCCATCCCCGTGTCCACCTCCAGGTGGAAGGGGAGCCGCCGCCCGGCCTCCGCCGCCTCGTCCGCCCAGCGCCGCAGCGCCTCCAGGCTGGAGATGCTGGGAGACAATCCGGCCCGCGCGGCGCGCGGCAGCTCGTCCGGTGGCGCAGGCGCGGACAGCAGCACCCGCCCGCGCCACCCCGCCTCGCGGAGCGCCTCGCCCTCGGCGACGGCCGCCACTCCGAAGGCCCACGGCCCGCCGGGCGCCGTCTCCCGCTCCAGCGCCTCGGCCACCGGCCGCATCCCCAGCCCGTAGGCGTCGGCCTTGATCATGGGGACCACCGCCACCCCCGGGCCCACAGCGTCCAGGACGCGGCGCAGGTTGCGGCGGAGCGCGGCGAGGTCTACCTCGACCCAGGCGCGGGAGCGGAGAGGCGTTGACGGACTGGACACAAGCCGAGTAGTATAGGCCGACCGTGGAGAGCACGCAAGCAGAAAACCAGCCTCCGCGCCCCGCTTCCAGGGGCGTCCTCGACCGTGCCCTGGCGCTGGTCGAGTTCCTTCGCGCCCGCTGTCCGTGGGACGCGGCGCAGACCCCCGCCACGCTGCAGCCGCTCCTGCTGGAGGAGGCGCACGAGGTGGTGGAGGCGATCGGCGCGGGGGACGACCCCGGGCTCCGCGACGAGCTGGGAGACCTGCTCCTGAACCTGGCCTTCCAGGTCGTCCTCGCGGAGGAGCGGGCCGCGTTCGGGCGGGAGGAGGTCGTCGCGGGCCTGGAGCAAAAGATGCGCCGCCGCCACCCCCACCTGTACGGCCTGGGCGACCCCGAGCCGTGGGAGGCGATCAAGGCCCGGGAGCGCGCCGCGCGCGGGGAGTACGGAGGGGCGCGCGGTCTGCTCGACGGTCTCGCCGCCGGGATGGATCCCCTGCTGCGGGCCTACCGGATCCAGGAGCGGGTCGCGGAGGTGGGCTTCGACTGGCCGGATCCCGGCGGCGCGTTCGAGAAGGTGCGCGAGGAGGTGGAGGAGGTCGGCCAGGAGCTGGCGTCGGCGGACGCCGACCGGCTGGAAGAGGAGATGGGCGACCTCCTCTTCTCCGTGGTCAACCTGGCGCGCCTGGCCCGGGTGCACCCCACGACCGCTCTCTCGCGCGCCAACGCAAAGTTTTCCGGGCGCTTCGCCGCCCTGGAGCGTCTGGCCCGGGAGCGGGAAATCGTGCTGGGGCAGGCCTCGCTGGGCGAGCTGGACGCTCTGTGGGACGAGGTGAAGCGCGGGGAAAAGGGATGACACGATCCTTGCGGTCCACTCCCGGCGTTCCCGCGGCCGCGCGACATTTCCACCCTCCCCTGCAGAACGGATGAGCGGTTCCCTCACGTACGACGGCGTCCCCCGGTGCGGTGCCTGCGCCCCCGGTCCGGTGAAGGACGGGGCCGGATGAGCCTGCGGCAGCGGATCGTCCTCACCCTCGTGGCGATCGCCTGCATCCTCGTGGCGCCCGCCATCTACGGCGTGTGGTCGCTGCGGGAGCTGCGGGGGGTCGCGCACGACCTGCGCACCCGCGACACCGAGGGCTCTCTTGCGCTGGGCCGGCTGCAGACCGCGCTGGGAGAGGTGGAGTACTCGGCGCGGATCTCCCTGGCGCTGCAGGCCCTCTTCCCCGAGGAGGCCGGCGAGGCGCGGGAGCAGACGCTGGCCACCGTGGACCAGGTGGACCGGCAGTTCGCGCGCCTGGACTCGGCGGGATACGGCCGCCAGGCGGCGCCGGCGGAGAGGCGCTGGCAGGAGCTGAGCGAGGCGATCCGGGAGGCGAGCGCGCTCGCGGTGGCGGGACGCGTGGAAGAGGCGGACACCCTCCGCGCGAACGTGCTGGAGCCCGGCTTCGCCGCGATGACCCGGGCGCTGGACCCGATCGGCGAGGCCATCGACCGGGGGAGCGGGGCGCAGGTCGCCCGCGCCCAGGACATCGCCCGGCAGGCCTTCACCACCACGGCGCTCGCCCTCGCCGCGGCGCTCGCATTGACCGTGCTGATCGGCGGGTGGCTGACGCGCACCCTGCTCCGCCCCATCGACGAGCTGCGGCGCGGGATGGCCGTGGTCGCGGAAGGCGACTTCGACCCCGAGGTGCGGGTGGACCCCGAGCGGCACGACGAGCTGGGCGACCTGGCGCGCTCCTTCGGCTCCATGACCCGGCAGCTCTCGGAGCTGGACCGGCTCAAGGCCGAGTTCGTCTCGGTGGCCTCGCACGAGATCAAGACCCCGTTGAGCGTGATCCGCGGGTACACCGCCCTGCTCCTGGACGGCATCTACGGCGAGGTGACGGAGACGCAGAAGAAGACGCTCTCCTCCATCTCCGACCAGACCGACCGGCTCACCCGGCTCGTGCAGCGGCTCCTGGACATCAGCCGCTTCGAGGCCGGCGGCGGGCGCCTGGAGCTGCGCGACATCGGGATCCGCCCCTTCCTCGCCGACCTGGCGCACGGCTTCGACGCCCTGGCGATCCAGAACCGCATCGACTTCGCGCTCCAGGTGGCGGACGACGTGCCGGAGACCATGGTCGGCGACCCGGACCGCCTCAACGAGGTGCTGGGGAACCTGCTGTCCAACGCTTTCAAGTTCACGCCCCAGGGCGGCCAGATCCGGCTCGTGGCGCGCGCCGCCCCCGAACGGATCCTGGTGGAGGTACGGGACACCGGGATCGGGATCCCGCCGGACAAGCTCCCCAAGATCTTCGAAAAGTTCTTCCAGGTGGAGAACGAGGCGCAGCCGCGCTCGGTGGGATCGGGGCTGGGGCTCGCCATCGCGCAGGAGATCGTCGAGGCCCACGGAGGCACGATCACTGCAGAGAGCCGGGAGGGTCGGGGGACGACCTTCCGGGTCGACCTCCCCCTCCGGCCGCCGATGGCGAGCGCGGCCTGAACGCCCCCTGAAGACGGACATCTGATGAACTGGACCCGCGGGCTCGCTCCCCTGCTCGTGCTCCTCGTCGCCGGCTGCGCCACCTTCGCGCCCGGCTCCCGCGACCGTGCCGAAAGGGACCTGTGGCGGGAGGCGCACCTGGCGCTCGGCGCCGGGAACTTCGCCGCGGCGGACAGCGCGTTCTCGCGGCTGGCGTCCACCTACCCCGACACGGAGGAGGGGCGCGAGGCGGTGTTCTTCCTGGGCGAGATGCGGCTCGATCCGCGCAACCCGGGGTGGAACACCCGGGCCGCCGCCGAGCACCTCCGCCGCTACCTCGCCCGGGGCGACACCGCCGGGCAGCGGGAGATCCACCGGCGGCCGGAGGCCACGACCTTCCTGGAGCTCGCCAACCAGCTCAACCTCCCGCCGGATCAGCGCGTGGCGCAGCTCCAGCCCGAGACGGAGGTGCGCACCCGCACCGTCCCCGGCCCGGTCCGCGTCGTGCCGGGTGAGCAGGCGGCGGAGCTCAGCGCCGAGGTGCAGCGCCTCCGCCGCGAGCTGGCCGACCGGGAGGAGACGATCCGCCGCCAGAGGGAGGAGCTGAACCGGATCCGGAACACGCTGGCCCCGGGGCGGCGGCCGTAGGAGGGAAGTGCGAAGGTGCGTGAGTGCGAAAGTAGAATGGCGCCCCCGCCGGGATCTCCCGGCGGGGGCGCCGTTTTTCGTGCGGGGGTGCTCAGCCGACGTGGAAGAGCCGGGCGCGCTCGCCGTAGCGGGTGTCCAGCGCCTCGCGCATGCGGGGGTGGCTCTCCAGCTCCGGGTCCTCCTCCACGATCCGGCGGGCTTCGGCACGGGCGCGGGACAGGAGCGCCTCGTCCTTTTCCAGGTCGGCGAAGCGGAAGCTGGGGAGGCCGGACTGCCGGGCTCCGAACAGGTCCCCCTGCCCGCGGAGCCGCATGTCGGCTTCCGCGATGGCGAAGCCGTCCTCGGTGGAGGCGAAGATCCGCAGCCGCTCCGCCGCCTCCGCGCCCCCGGCGAGGAGGATGCAGTAGCTCTCCGCCGCCCCCCGCCCCACCCGGCCGCGGAGCTGGTGGAGCTGCGACAGGCCGAAGCGCTCCGCGTGCTCGATCACCATCACGCTGGCGTTGGGGACGTCGATCCCCACCTCGATGACGGTGGTGGCGACGAGCACGTCGATCTCGCCCGCGGCGAAGGAGCGCATGGTGGCGTCCTTCTCCTCCCCCGGCATCTGCCCGTGCAGCAGCCCCACGCGCAGGTCCGGGTAGACCTGCTCGCTCAGGAGCTGGTACTCCTCGGTGGCGGCCTTGAGGTCGGTCTTCTCGGACTCCTCCACCAGGGGGTAGACGACGTACGCCTGCCGCCCCGCCTCGACCTGCTCGCGGATGAACCTCAGCACCCTGGTGCGGGCCGACTCGGGCCGGAGCGCAGTTCGCACCGGCTGCCTGCCGGGCGGGCGCTCGTCGAGGATCGAGACGTCCAGATCCCCGTAGAGCGTCAGCGCCAGGGAGCGGGGGATCGGCGTCGCCGACATCACCAGCACGTCCGGGTGGATACGGAGGTCCCCTTCGGTCACGGTCCCCAGCTCGGAGAGCGCCATGCGCTGCTTCACCCCGAAGCGGTGCTGCTCGTCCACCACCACCAGCCCCAGGCTGGCGAACTGCACCCGCTCCTGTATCAGCGCGTGCGTCCCCACCGCGATCCCCGCCTCCCCCGAGGCGATGCGGTAGGAGACCTCGCGGTACTGTTTCGCTCCCAGGCGCCCGGTGAGGAGCGTCACCCCCACGGGGAGGTCGCCCAGGAGCTTCGCCAGCGTGCGGGCGTGCTGCTCCGCCAGGATCTCGGTGGGCGCCATGAGCGCGGCCTGGTAGCCGTTCTCCACCGCGCGCAGCATGGCGAAGAGCGCGACCACCGTCTTCCCCGACCCCACGTCGCCCTGCAGCAGCCGGTTCATCCGGCGCGGCGAGCTCATGTCGTCGCCGATCTCCTTGAGGACGCGCTTCTGCGCCCCGGTCAGCGCGAAGGGGAGCCGCTGGTAGAACGGGCGGACCAGCGTGTCCCTCCGTTCGAAGACGATCCCCGGCCGCTCGACCGTCGCGCGGTGGCGCGCCTGCGCGTGCAGGATCTGCAGGAAGAGGAGCTCCTCGAAGGCGAGCCGCCGCCGCCCGTGCTCCGCCTCCGCCAGCGAGCCGGGGCGGTGCAGCAGCTCCAGCGCGCGCGGGAGCGGGGGGAGGTCGTGCCGCTGCAGCATCTCCGCGTCCAGCATCTCCTCCTCCTCGGCGGAGCGGAGCAGCCCGTCCAGGTTGTCGGCGACGAGCGCGCGGATCTGCCGGTGGGAGAGCCCTTCGGTGGTGGGGTAGATGGGGAAGATGGCCCCGGACTCCTCCGCCGCCTCCTCGCCCTCGCGGGCGAGCTGCGTGAACTCCTTCGGCTGGAGCTGCCGCCCGTGGAAGAAGCGGACGGTGCCGGAAAGGAGGAGGAGGTCCCCCTTCTGGATGACGCGGTCCAGGTACGGCTGCCCCGGCCAGGAGCACTCGATCAGCCCGGACCCGTCGCGCACCACCGCCTGGAAGATCCGCAGCCCCTTCCGCGTAGGGATCACCCCCTTCGAGACCACCCGCCCGATCACGTTGGCCTCCATCCCCGCCTCCAGCGCGCCGATCCGCTGGATGGTGGACGCGTCCTCGTAGCGGCGCGGGACGTGGTAGAGCACGTCCCGCGCGGTGAGGAGCCCCATCTTCTGCAGGAGCCCCGCGCGCCGCGGGCCGACGCCCTTGAGGAACTGGACGGGACGGTCTAGGTCGGAGTACGCGGACATCGGGGGAACGGGGAATAGGGAACAGGGAGCGAAGCGAGCGAGGGCCCGCAGCTCAGCAGCCGGCTAGCGCGGAGCATACGGCGGCTCGTCCCTCTTCCCTGCGGCCTCTACGGCAGCTCTGAGGCGAGTGATTCGGCAGCGTGCTTCAACGCGGGCATATCCTGCTCGATGATCGCCCAGACGCGGTCCAGATCGATCCCGAGATAATCGTGTACCAGCATGTTCCGAAAACCGGAGACTCCTCCTTCAAAGCGGCCTCGCGTCCCGCAGCACGTACGGCCGAAGCTCCGGCCGGAGCGCCGACTCCGTAACGACGTCCACACGGCGCCCGAGCAGGTACTCCAGGTCGAGGATCAGGCCTCCAGGGAACCAGGAGCTGACCTTCTCACCCACGCTGATGAGAAGGTCCACATCGCTCTCCGGGCCGGCCTCCCCGCGCGCGACGGAGCCGAACACGCGCACGTTGTACGCGCCGTGCCGCTCGGCGATGCGGCGGATCTCCTCCCGCTTCTCCAGAACGAGCTGCTCGATGCTCATGGCCACCTGACCGTTCGACGTAGCCCTGCAGGCTGTCCCTGGAATCTACACGGCCTCCTACGCGGTCAGCACTTCCTCCGCGAACACGCCGGCCTCGAAGGGCTCCAGGTCGTCGATCCCCTCGCCGACGCCGATGAACTTCACCGGGAGGTCGAACTCCTCCTTGAGGGCGACGACGATCCCTCCCTTGGCCGTGCTGTCCATCTTGGTGAGGACGATCCCGGTGAGCGGAACCTCCTCCTGGAAGGCGCGCACCTGGGCCATGGCGTTCTGCCCCACCGTGGAGTCGAGGACGATCAGCGTCTCCTGCGGCGCGCCGGGGAGCTTCTTCGCGACCACGCGGTGCACCTTCTCCAGCTCCTTCATAAGCCCGTACTGCGTATGCAGCCGCCCCGCGGTGTCGATGATGACCACGTCGGCCCCGCGCTGCTCCGCGGCCTCCAGCGCGTCGAAGGCCACGGCGGCCGGGTCGCGCCCGGGCTCGCTCCCGACGAAGTCGCACCCCACGCGCTCCGACCAGCGGCGGAGCTGCTCGATGGCGCCCGCCCGGAAGGTGTCGCCCGCGGCGATCAGGACCTTCCGGCCGGACCGGGTGAGCCGGTGCGCCAGCTTGCCGATGCTGGTGGTCTTCCCCACCCCGTTCACCCCGACGACCAGGAAGACCGTGGGTCCGCCCTCGAAGTTGAAGCGGAGCGCCGTGTCCGACCTCCCCTTCGAGAGGATGTCGACGATCTCCTCCTGGACCGCCCGCCGGAAGTCACGCTGCGTCCGCACCATGCCGCGCTCAGCGAGCGTCTCCACCGCGCCGACCATCCTGAGCGTAGCGGGGACGCCGAAGTCCGCGCCGATGAGCACTTCCTCGAGCCGCTCCAGCGACCCCTCGTCCATCCCCTGCACCAGCACGGAGACGTCCGTGAGGGCGAAGTCTACGATCTTGTCCCAGAGGGATTTCCGCCCCTCCTCCTGTTTTCTGAAAAGACGAGCCATGGTCTCGTTGCTGTATGAAGTCGTGGTCTGCGCCGGCTCCTGTACCCCGAACGGCCGGGGGTGTGCGGGCCCCTTCCCGGCCCCCACCCGGCTCGCTTTAGGCTCGCCACCCTCCCCCAATTCTGGGGGAGGGCTTCCTGTCAGCCGCGGCATCGGAGCGAGTCGGCGGCAGGCCCCCTCCCCCGGCCCCTCCCCCGCAAGCGGGAGAGGGGAGCACGGCAGCTGCAGTTCGGCACCCTCGCGGAGAGGGCCGCAGGGAGGGGGTGGGGGTGGTCGGAGGAAGAAGTGGATGTTTGAGCGAAGCGAGTTCACTTCTTCCGGAGACTACCCCCTCCCCCGACCGCCACGCACCGGAGCCCCGGACGAAAAAACCGCACCGGACGGAAGCGTCCCGGTGCGGTAAAAGAAGCCAAAGCCACCTCCGGGGCAACCCGCCCCGCGAACGTCAATCCGCCACGATCCTCCGCAGCGCCTCCGCCACGTCCAGCCGTCCCTCGTAGATCGCCTTCCCGACGATCACCCCCGCCAGTCCCGCGCCGCCGCGCGCCTCCTGGGCCACCGCCGCCACGTCGTCCACCCCGCGGATCCCGCCGGAGACGATCACCTCCGCCCCGCTGTGCGCCGCCAGCTCGGAGGAGGTCCGCAGGTTGGGCCCCAGCATCATCCCGTCCCGCTCGATGTCGGTGTAGATGATGGTCCGGGCGCCGAGGTCCGCCAGCGACCGGCCCAGGTCGAAGAGGTCGGCCCCGCTCTCCTCGGTCCATCCGCGGGTGGCCGGACGGCGGCCGCGGGCGTCCAGCCCCACCGCGATCCGCTCCGCGCCGAAGCGATCCACGGCGCGGCGCACCAGCTCCGGGTTCTCCACCGCCGCGGTGCCGATCACCGCCCGCGCCACGCCGGCCGCGAACACCTCCTCCAGGTCCGCCTCGGAGCGCAGGCCACCCCCCGTCTGCACGCGGAGCCCGGAGGACGCGGCCAGGTCCCGGATCAGTGTGCGGTTGGAGCCGTCGCCGAAGGCCGCGTCCAGGTCCACCACGTGCACCCAGCGCGCCCCCGCCCCCGCGAACCCCTCCGCGACCGCCCGGGGGTCGTCGCCGTAGGCCGTCTCCCGCTGCGCGTCGCCCTTCTCGAGCCGGACGCACCGCCCGCGCCGCAGGTCGATGGCCGGGAAGAGGTCCACCCGCCGGGGCCGCGGATCAGTCACCTGTCTTCGCCGCGGACGCGGAGCGGTCCCCCTCCGCGTAGCGGACGGGAGACGCGGCCTGCTCCATCTTCGCGAGCTGCGCGCTCACCGCGGTGCGGTAGCGGGCGCGCGCGCCCGCCGGCACGGGGTCGCCGGTGAGGTACTTGATGGACGAGGGGTTGATGGGGCGCCCGTTCTCGTGGAACTCGTAGTGCAGGTGCGGCCCGGTGGAGAGGCCCGTGGAGCCCACGTAGCCGATCAGGTCCCCCTGGCGGACGCGGACGCCGGGGCGGATGCCGCTCGCGAAGCCGCGCATGTGCGCGTAGCGGCTGGTGTACCCGCGGCTGTGGCGGATCTCCACCACGTTGCCGTAGCCGCCGCCCCACCCCGCCTTCGCGACCACGCCGTCGCCGACCGCGCGGATGGGGGTCCCGGCCGCGGCCGCGTAGTCGATCCCGTTGTGGGGGCGCGCCTTCTTCAGGATGGGGTGGAAGCGGGCCGTGGAGAAGGCCGAGGAGATGCGGCGGAACTCCAGCGGAGCGCGGAGGAAGGCGCGCCGGAGCGACCCCCCGTCGCGGGCGTAGTAGTCCTCCGTGCCGTCGGGGAGCCGGTACCAGAACGCCGAGTGCTCCCGGCCGCTCAGGTCGAAGAGGGCGCCGATGACCCGCCAGGAGCGCGCGGTCCCGTCGGGACGGACCTGGCGCTCGTACAGGATGCGGTAGCTGTCCCCCGGGCGGAGGTCCCGCGAAAAGTCGATCTGCCAGGCGAAGATCTTGTCCGCCACCACGTCGACGATCCGCTCGCGCTCCTCGCGCGGCACGTCGGCGCCCTCCGCGTCCATGAGCGCCTGGTACAGCGACGAGCGCACCTCCCCCGCGAGCGCCGCCGTGTCCGTGCGCACCGGGACCTCCTCCACCGCCGCGTCCCAGGCGTCGCCGCTGCGCCGGACGGTGAGCGTCCGGTCCGCGTCCAGGTTGAACTCCATCCCACGCACCTCGCCCCGCGTGAAGGACTTCCGGTACGAGATGACCGCTCCCGCCCGGAGCGCCCGCGGGTCCTGCACCCCCTGCAGCTCCGCCAGGAGCGCCGCGGCCTCTTCAGCGGCCAGCCGGGAGCGCTGCAGCAGCTCCGACAGCGTCTCGCCCCGCTGGAGCGTGTCCTGGAAGGCGACCTCCGCCGGGTTCGCGTACGCGACGGGGAGGAGCAGTGGCGGAGGAGGGGGTGGCGTTTCTTCCGCGGGAGCATGGACCAGGCTCCCGGCAGTCGCGACGCCGACCGCGGCGAAGAGGCCGAGCGCGAGGAAACGATACGGGTTCGACATGGAGACAGGGTTTCGGGTTCACCGTCTGGCGCGCAACGCAAGCGAAGCGGCGCGGCCCCCCTTCCGGGGAGCCGCGCC
>DASYWD010000264.1 GCA_035936415.1 Longimicrobiaceae bacterium | reverse complement strand
GCGCAGCCCCCGCTCCCGGGCGCGCGCGACGATCTGGATGGAGAGGATGCTGTCGCCGCCGAGCTCGAAGAAGTTCTCGTGCACCCCCACGCGCTCCACGCGCAGCAGCTCGGCCCACAGCTCCGCCAGGATCCGCTCGGCGGGGGTCGAGGGCGCCGTGTAGCCGCTCGCGGAGGCGGCGGCGGCGGGCGCGGGATCGGGGAGCGCCCGGCGGTCGAGCTTGCCGTTGGGCGTCAGCGGCAGCGCCTCCAGGAGCACGAACGCAGCCGGAACCATGTACTCCGGCACCCGCTCCATGAAGTAGGCGCGCAGGTCCTCGGTGCCCGCCCCTCCGGCACCCTCCGGGACGAAGTAGGCGGCCAGCATCTTCCGTCCGTCCCCGTCGGACCGGACCGCCACCGCGCCGCTCCTCACCCCCGGGTGCGCCAGGAGGACGGCCTCCACCTCGCCGGGCTCGATGCGGTGCCCGCGGATCTTGACCTGGTCGTCCGCCCGGCCGACGAACTCGATCAGCCCGTCGCGCCGGTAGAGCGCGAGGTCCCCGGTGCGGTACATGCGCGCCCCGGGGGTCCGGCTGAAGGGATCGGGGACGAACTTCTCCGCGGTCGTGTCCGGACGCCCCAGGTAGCCGATCGAGACCGCGGGTCCGCCCACGTGCAGCTCCCCCGGGATGCCGATGGGCGCCGGGTTCAGGTACGCGTCCAGAATGTAGACGCGCCGGTCGCCGATGGGCCGGCCGATCGGGACCGAGGCCGCCTCGGGCGGGAGGGGGCGGTCCAGCGGGTGGCACGCGCAGAACACGGTGCACTCCGAGGGGCCGTAGCCGTTCACCAGCCGCACCCCCGGGAGCGCCTCCATCGCCCGGCGGACGTGCGGAACCGAGAGCGCCTCGCCCCCGACCATGAGCTGCGACACCCCGGCCAGCGCGTCCGGCCTCGTGTCGATCAGCGCATTGAAGAGCGAGGAGGTCACCCAGAGGGTGGTCACGCCGTGCTTCCGGATCGTCTCCGCGAGCCCGTCCAGGTCGGTCCCGGGGCCGTCGAAGAGGACGCAGCAGGCGCCGGTGACGAGCGACGCCCACAGCTCCAGGGTGAGGGCGTCCCAGGAGATCGAGGAGTAGTGCAGCAGCGTCTGCGCGGGATCGAAGGACACGTAGCCCACGCCGAAGATGAACCCCGGGATGCTGCGGTGGGGGATCATCGTCCCCTTCGCCTGGCCGGTGGACCCGCTGGTGAAGGTGACGTACGCCGGATCGTCGGGTCCCACCCCCGCGTCGACGGGCGCCGCCGCCTCGTCCCCGGCGCTCGCCTCCTCGATGCGGACCCGGGTCCCGCGGTAGCCGGCGAAGAGGGCAGCCCGGTCCCCGCCGGTGAGGAGCACCGGGGCGCCGGTGTCGGCCAGCATGAACGCGAGGCGCTCCGCCGGGAAGGCCGGGTCGAGGGTGACGTACGCGCCCCCCGCCTTGAGCACCCCCAGGAGCCCCACCACCAGCTCCACCGAGCGCTCGGCGCAGACGCCCACGTACACGCCCGGCCCCACGCCCAGGCCGCGCAGCGCCCGGGCCAGCCGGCCGGCCCGGGCGTCCAGCTCGGCGTAGGAAAGGCGCGTGTCGCCATGCACGAGCGCGGTGGCGTGCGGGCGCTCCAACACCTGCCGCTCGAACAGCTCGTGAATGCAGAGGCTCTGCTGCATCGTCCTTGAATTCGGGGGACCGGCCGCCGGTCGGCGGCCGGAAGGTCCGGGGTTCCTGGGCGCGACCGGCGGCGCGCGGGGGCCGGGGATCCGGACCGCCGCAACCCGGCCCGACAGGGCAACCCGCGTACCACGGCGCGGCCCGCGCACCGGCTCGTTAACCTGCTATCCTGCAATCACTTACGAGACGCATACAAAACGTCGGCGCCCGTCGGCGTGCGGGGGTGGCACAGAGCGGCCCCGCGGAGCGCGCGGCCCGTGCACACCCGCACGCCCGGAGGCCGCCGCTCAGGCCATGCTCCACTGCTGCACCATCTCCTGCTCCGCCCGCGTCATCATCGGCAGCGCCGAGATGCGCGCGTCCGGGCCCCCCACCGCGCTCTCCAGCAGGCACTCCAGGTGCTCCAGGAGCGCGTCGACCGCCTCCGCGTCGAAGACCGCCGTCCGGTACTGCGCCGAGACGGTGAGCCCTTCGGGGGTCTCCGCGGCGCCGAGCGTCAGGTCGAACTTGGCCGTCGTGTCCTCCACCGGGAGCGGGCTGAGCGTGAGCCCGGGGAGCTGGAGCTCCGCCTCCGGGGTGTTCTGGAGGACGAAGAGCGTCTGGAAGAGCGGCTGTGCGCTGGTGCGGCGCTCCGCGGGGAGCGTGGCGACGATCGCCTCGAAGGGGACGTCCTGGTGCGCGTACGCGCCGAGGACGCTCCGGCGCACCCGCTGCAGCACCTCGCGGAAGGGCGGATCGCCGGAGAGGTCGGTCCGCAGCGCCAGGGTGTTCACGAAGAACCCGATCAGCCGCTCCACCTCGGCGCGGTTCCGGTTCGCGATGGGGAGCCCCACCACCAGGTCGGACTGCTGCGTGTACCGGTGGAGCAGGACCTTGTAGCCGGCCAGGAGGATCATGTAGAGCGTCGCCCCCTCCTCGCGGCCCAGCGCCTTCACCCTGCGGAGGAGCGCCGCCGGGAGGGTGCGCGAGCGCACCTCCCCCTCGCGGCTCCCGTCCGCCCCTCGGCCGTGGCGGATGGGGAGGGACAGCACGGGCGGGTCCGCCAGCGCCTCGCGCCAGTAGTCCATCCTGCGCTCCAGCGCCTCGCCCTGGAGCCACCCGCGCTGCCAGAGCGCGAAGTCGGCGTACTGCACCGGCAGCTCCGGGAGCCGCGCGGGCCCGCCCTCGACCTCGGCGCGGTAGAGCTCCGCCACCTCCTCCACGAGGATGCCCATGCTCCACCCGTCGCTGACGATGTGGTGCATCGTGAGGAGGAGCACGCGGTCGCCCTCGTCCACCCGGAGGAGCTGCGCCCGGACGAGCGGTCCGGCGGCCAGGTCGAAGGGGAGGGCGGCCTCCCGCGCGATGCGGGCGCGGAGCTCCGCCTCGCGCTCCCCGTCCGCGACGGGGGCGAGGTCCGCCACCGGGAGGTCGATCCGCACCTCCGGGACGACCTCCTGCGTCGGCCGCCCGCCCGACGAGGGGAAGCGGGTGCGCAGCGCCTCGTGCCGGCGCACGACCCCGTTCAGGGCGCGCTCCAGCGCCCCGGCGTCGAGCGCCCCGCGGAAGCGCACCGCGTACGGCATGTTGTAGGCGGGGTTCCCGGGGTCCGCCTGGTCCACGTACCAGAGCCGCTGCTGCGCGAAGGAGAGCGGGACCTCCCCCGTGCGGTCGGCGGGGAGGAGCGGCGGCACCTTCTCCGCGGCGTCGCGGGCCTGCGCGATGTAGTCGGCCGTCGCGGCCACGGTCGGGTTGTCGAAGAAGTGCCCCAGCGGCACCTCCGCCTCCAGCACGGCGCGGACCCGCGAGAGGACGCGGGTCGCCAGGAGCGAGTGCCCCCCGATGTCGAAGAACTCGGCCTGCACCCCCACGCGCGCCACCCCGAGCACCTCGGCCCAGATCCCCGCGACCACCTCCTCCACGGGGTTGCGCGGAGCCACGTAGTCCCTCTCCGTCTCCCCCTCGGGGGAGGGCTCCGGGAGCGACCTCCGGTCGATCTTTCCGCTGATGGTGCGCGGCAGCTCCTCCATGGAGACGAAGCGCGACGGGACCATGCTCTCCGGGAGGTAGTGGAGCAGGTGGGCGCGCAGCGCGCCGGGCGCCTCCTCCGCCTCCAGGACCACGTAGGCGCACAGGTAGGTGCTCCCCTCGGCGTCCTTCCGGTCGACCACCGCGACGTCGCGCACCCCCGCCCGGGCGCGGAGCAGGTTCTCGATCTCCCCCAGCTCCACCCGGATCCCGCGGATCTTCACCTGTCCGTCCCTGCGGCCCAGGTACTCGAAGTTCCCGTCCTCCATGAGGCGGCCCAGGTCGCCGGTCCTGTGCACCAGGTCGCCGGGGTCGTCGCTGAACGGGTTCTGTACGAACACCTCCCGCGTGAGGTCGGGGCGGTTGTAGTAGCCGTGCGACCGGTACGGAGTCCGGATGTAGATCTCCCCCACCACGCCCGGAGCGCACACCTTGCCGCGGTCGTCCAGGAGGATGGCGCGGGCTCCCTCGATGGGCTTGCCGATCGGGACGAAGGGGCGGTCCCGGTCCTCGGGGCGCACGAAGTAGGCGAACTTCGCCATCGTGGTCTCCGAGGTCCCGTACAGGTTCACCAGCGTCACCCGGTCGCCGAACACCCCCGTCCACCTCCCCACGTCGGCGGGGAGGAGGGGCTCCCCCGCCATGAGGACGTACTTCAGCGCGGGGAAGTGGATCGGCGTCAGCGGCTCGTTCACCAGCGAGCGGAAGAGCGAGGGGACGCAGTGCACCACGTCCACCCGCGCCGCGTCCAGCCACTCCGCCAGCCGCGGCGCGTCGAGGATCGTCTCCCGGCCCTCGGGGACGCAGATGGTCCCCCCGGTGCACAGGGGGAGGAAGATGTCGCGCAGCGAGCCGTCGAAGGTGGGCGGGAGGAGGTGGCTCACCCGCCACCCCGTCCCGACGCCCAGCGCCTCCGTCTCCCAGCGGATGAAGTGCGCCAGCCCCCGGGCGCGCCCCGCGATGGCCTTGGGGCGCCCCGTGGATCCCGAGGTGAAGTACACGTAGCACGCCGCGTCGGGATCGGAGGGAAGCTCCTCCGCCGGGGCGTCCGGCCCGGACGCGTGCTCCTCGCCGTCCAGCAGGAGCACCCGGCTCCGGAACGGAGCGTCCTCCAGGAGCGAGGCGACGCGCGCGGCGAAGGGCGTCTCGGTCACCACCCAGGCGGGGGAGACCTCCTCCAGCATCATCCGCAGGCGGCCGTCCGGGAGCGTGGCGTCCAGGGGCGCGAAGACGCCCCCCGCGCGCAGCGTCCCCAGGATGGAGGAGATCATCTCCACCGGGCCCGCGGTGAGGATCGCGACCACCTCCGCCTCCCCCGCGGCGTGCGCGCGCAGGTGGGCGGCGAGACGGCCGGAGCGGCGGTCCAGCTCCGCGTAGGTGACCTCTCCCCCGGCGAAATCGATGGCCGGGGCATCGGGGTGCTCCGCCGCGACGCGGCCGAACCGCTCCTGGACGCTTTCGAACTTCATCGTGCGTGCTCCTCTGCGAGTTGCCGTGCGATACGCCCCATCGGGTCCACGCAGCGCACGTCGGGCGCGCAGGCGGAAAGGTGGCGTGCGACCATGTGGACCTCCGAGCACCCCGCCACGAAGGCGTCGGCGCCGTACCTGACCATCATCTCCCGGACGAGCTCCGCCAGCGGCCGGGCGTCGGTGCTGTGCTTGAGGCGGTAGAGGTGCGCGTGGACCCGGTCCTGGTCCTCCTCGTCGGGCCAGACCACGCGGTCCTCCACCTCCGGCCAGAGCGGGTGGCCGTGGAAGAGCCCCAGCCTCCGCGCCCCCGTGCTGCACACCATCAGGTAGCGCAGCGGGGCGCCGTCCTCCCGGCGGCCGCCGCACCGCGCGACCCCGGCCAGCGCCTCCTCCACCAGCGACCACACCAGCGGGCGCAGGTCGTCCGGGAGCCGCGGGACGAGGTGGTGCGCGGTGAAGCAGCAGATCACGATGCGCGTGCTCCCGGCCTCGCGCAGGCGCCGGAGCGCCGCCGCCAGGGGGCCGAGCACCGCCTCCTCCTCCCCGCGCAGGAAGTGCGACGTACGGTCCGGGATGGCGGGGTCGGAGTAGACCACCACCGCCGGGAGACCCTGCTCCTCCTCGTGGCCGTTGTCGTCGTAGAGCGTGCGGAGGAACTCCGCCGAGGCGAGCGGCCCCATCCCTCCCAGGACGCCGAGCATCCCCCGGTCCGTCCGCGCCACGGCGCCCATCAGCGGAGCGGGGCCAGGCCGAACTGCTCGGCCAGGATCTGGAAGGTCAGCACGGTCATCAGCAGGTCGTCCTCGAAGGGGAGGTTGAGCCGGAAGCCCGGGCGCGAGTACTGCGCCTTGAGCCGCTCCACCGTCACCGGGTTGAAGACGCCCTGCCTGCGGATCCGCTCCTCCGATAGGAGGTCGTGCACCCACTCCTCGCCGCTGCGCAGCAGGGCGGGCGAGCCGGGCGCGTGGAACCCGAACTTCTCCCGGTGCACCACCTCGCGCGGGAGCCGCGTGCCGGCGACCTCCTTGAGGATGTACTTCTCCGTGAGCCCGCGCAGCTTCAGCTCCGGGGGGATCCGCGCGGCGAAGCGGACCACGTCCACGTCCAGGAAGGGGTAGCGGGCCTCCACCGAGTTGGCGAGCGCCATCCGGTCCCCGTGGTCCGCCACCAGGTGGTCGGAGAGGCGCAGCTTGAAGTCCAGGTAGGAGCGCTGGTGGATGTAGTGCCGCCCCCGCAGCCGGTCGTGGTTCACCAGCTCGTGGTTGGCGCACTCGAACTCGTGGAACGACTCGTTCAGCCCGTCGGAGTAGAGCGCGGACTTGGTCTCGCGGAAGGCGTGGTAGCCCTTCTCGTAGAAGAGGTCCCGGCACCCCCACATCCGCTCCCGGAGGTCCTCCTCCAGGATCTCGTCCAGGTCGTACCCGCCGCCCCCGCCGCGCCGCCCCGACCGGTCGAAGCGGTAGCCCACGTAGCCGGCGAAGAGCTCGTCCGCGCCCTCGCCGGTGAGCACCACCGGGATCCCGTGGCCCCGCACCGCCTCCGAGAGCGCCATCGAGCAGGTGTTGTACGACTCCTTCACCGGGCACTCGCAGTGGTAGATCATCTTCCACATGCGGCTGGAGATCTCGTCCCAGTCGAACACGATCTCGTGGTGCTCCGAGCCGACGTGCGCGGCCACCATCCGCTGGTACCCGGTCTCGTCCTTCTCCCGGTCGGTGAAGCCGATGGAGAAGGAGTGGCGCCCGGCGTCCGGGGAGACCTCGTGGATCAGCGCCGCGATCAGCGAGGAGTCCAGCCCCCCGCTGAGGTAGTAGCCCACCGGGACGTCCGCGTTCAGCCGGTAGCGGACCGACTGCGTCAGCAGCTCGGCCAGGCGCTCCACGTAGTGGCTCTCCGGCAGGGCGTCGAGCACCTCGTCCTCCCGGGGGTAGTCCAGGTCCCAGTACTCGTGGAGCCGGACGTCCCCGTCCTCCGCCAGGAGGTAGTGCCCGCTCTTGAGGCTCCGGATGTCGCGGAACGCCGTCCGGGGGCTCACCAGCCCCGGGAAGGAGAGCACCTGGTCGAGCCCGGTGGGATCCACCTCGCGCGGGACCCCCGGGTGCTCCAGGATCGCCTTGATCTCCGAGCCGAACACCAGCCGCCCCTTCACGGTGGTGTAGTAGAGCGGGTTGATCCCGAAGTGGTCGCGGGCCAGGAAGAGGCGGCGCGCGCGGCGGTCGTAGAGCGCGAAGGCGAACTGCCCGTTCAGGCGGTCCAGGAGCCCCGTCCCGTGCTCCTCCCAGAGGTGCAGGAGCACCTCCACGTCGCTCTCCGTCCGGAACACGTGCCCCTTCGCCACCAGCTCACGGCGGAGCTCCCGGTAGTTGTAGATCTCGCCGTTGCAGAGGAGGACCAGCGACCCGTCCTCGTTGTAGAGCGGCTGGTCGCCGGAGTGGAGGTCGATGATGCTCAGCCGCCGGAAGCCGAGCGCGATCCCCTCCTCGGCGAAGCAGCCGCCGGAATCGGGGCCGCGGTGGACCAGGGTGCCCGTCATCCGGGCCACCACCTCGGGGCCGGGGACCGCTTCTCCGTTCAGGCTGAAATAGCCCGCGAAACCGCACATGGATGAACCGCTTCTCGTGGTTGTGGGAACGGGCTACGCCGGGACCGCGAAGGCGGCCATGATGTCCATCGCGACCGGGGACCGGCCGCTGCCCGCGTAGAGGGGCCAGCTCTCGTACTCCCCCCGGGCGATCTGCAGCACGTCGCGCTCGATCAGCAGGTGGTCCTGCTCGGGGGCGAGCCCCTCGGCGCGGCGGCGCTCCGTCATCCGCTCCGCGTGGAACTCCTCCAGCTCGCGCCCCAGGGGGAGCCGGCCCACCGAGAGGAAGCGGACCGCCCCCTCCGCGTCGCGGGCGGTGGTCACCTCCCCGCGGTTGTGGATGCTCGCCGAGAAGGGGATGTCCAGGAGCCCGAGCCGGAACCCCGCCACCACCCCTTCCGCCACGCTCCCGCCCCCCGCCGACAGCACGCCATGCATGAGCGCTTCCACCTCGCGGCGGATCAGGACCGCCTCCGCCTCCACCCGCTCCTCGTCCACCGCGATCCCGGCGGCGTCCGCCACCCCGCGCATGGCGAGCTGGATCCCGTGCAGGTTGTCCTGCATGGTCGGGATCTTGACCGCCTCCACGGGCGTCTTGGTGAGGATCCGGGTGGCGCCGGAAAGGGCGGCCGAGGCCCCCGACTGGTAGATCAGCTCCTCGGCCCGCGCGCGGTCCTCCGGGAAGGCCGCCATGTACTGGTGGAAGACGGTGTTCACCTGGACGTCCGAGTATCCCAGGTTGGCGATGAACTCCCGCCCCATCTCCCCCATCACCCGGAGCGCGGCCACGTCCTGGACCCGGTGACCCTGCTCCGCGTAGCCCAGGCTGACGCACTTGACGCCCTGCTGCACCGCGAGCAGCGCCTGCACCAGATTCACGGCGATCGCCAGCGAGGGCGGGATCAGCGTGGCGGTGAGCGTGCCGAAGAACTCCCGGTCCAGCGGGATGCCGAACCGCTCGTGGTAGATCCCGGTGAGGCGGTCCACGTACTGCCACCGCCGGACGGACTCGTCCAGCGGGTAGTTCTTGTAGTACGGGATGTTGTAGCAGATCGCCCCGCCCTCGAAGGCGGTCACCCCGCCGGCGTACGAGATCTCCGCCAGGAGGCGCGGATCGCGGGTGCTGTGGCGCGTCTGCAGCGGGACCTGCACCCCCTGGACGATCTGCCGCAGCGCCGGCACCCCGTGGTTCACGACCGGGAACCCGTTCAGGGTCGAGGCCCCGGTAGCCCGGCTCCTGCGGATCTCCTCCTCCACCCCCTGGTAGTCGTTGTTGCGGGTGAGGGAGTCCACCTGGTACGAGAGCACCCGCACCCCCGCCGCGCTGAAGGCGCGGAACAGGCGGAGCTGGTCCTTGGGGAGCGCCACCCCGGAGCGCGGCTGCAGCAGGATCGGGGCGCGGCCCTCCAGCACGGCCGCCTGGGCGCGCGGAAACGAGGGCTGCCGCGCCAGGAACTCCGCGTTCCGGTCCAGCGCCTGCGCCTCGCTGCCGCGCTTCCAGTGCTGGATCACCTCCCTCCGCTCGCGCTGGAACTCGTCCGGGTCCAGGCACGCGTCGTGGACGGCGGAGGGGAGGGCCCTCTGCGCCGAGCGGGCCTGCTCCCACAGGGTGGAGAAGTCCTGGGCGGGAGGCACGTCGCGGAGGTCGCGGGCCAGCGTGTCCAGCACCAGGCGCACGTCCGTGAAGCGCGTGAACGCGCGGTGGAAGCCCAGCTCGCGGAAGTGCTGCTCCGCCCCGCAGCCGTCGTCGATCGTGAGGTTCCCCCCCAGGTACCAGAGGACCCCCTGCGCCGGGTGGCGCTGCCGCATCTCCGGGAACTCCCGCAGGTAGCGGCGCGCGTGTCCGTCCACGCTGGAGACCATCACCAGGTTGCAGAGCGGGGCCCACTCGAAGAAGCTGTCCAGCGTGTTCTGCGGCCCCAGGTAGCGTACCCGGTACCCGTGCGTGGTGAGCGCCCGCCGCAGGATGGTCAGACCGACCGAATGTGAATCACCGCCGATCCCACCCAGCAGGACGGTGTGCCCGCCTTGCTCCGGATCGTGAGTAGGCATGAATGGCTCGAGTGTGAGAAGGTCGATGTCGAGACGTCCGGTCAGACCAGGTCGTCGTTGAAGGCCTGCACCAGCGACTGGCTTTCCCCCGCACCCGCGCCGGCCAGGCTCCCGACCGGCTGGTCCGGGTTCTCGGCGACCTCGTCGAGGAAGGCGGTGAAGTCGGCCAGCATCTGCGCGGCGGTGCTCTCGTCGAGCAGCCCCAGGTCGTGCTCCAGCTTCCCCACCATCCCCTCCCGGGTCTCGCTCACGTTGAGGAGCAGGTCGAAGGTGGCGGTCCCGGGGTGCGCCTGCATGGGCGAGAGCCGGAGGCCGGGGAGCTCCAGCTCCGGCATGGGGGTGTTCTGCAGGACGAACATCGCCTGGAAGAGGGGGTTCACCCCGCGGATCCGGCGCGGCTGCAGCTCCTCCACCAGCCGGTCGAAGGAGAGGTCCTGGTGCGCGTACGCGTCGAGGCAGGTCTCGCGCACCCGGCCCAGCAGCTCCCGGAAGGTGGGGTTGCCAGAAAGGTCGGTGCGCAGCACCAGGTTGTTGATGAAGAAGCCGATCAGCCCCTCCACCTCCTCCCGGCCGCGGTTCGCCACGTTGGTGCCGACCACGACGTCCTCCGACCCGGAGTACCGCGCCAGGAGGAGGTCGAACGCCGCCAGGAGCGTCATGAAGAGCGTGGCGCCCTCGTCGCGGCTGAGCGCCCGGAGGCGCGCGGCGGTGTCGGCCGGCACGTGGAAGGTGCGCACGCCTCCCTTCCCCGTCCGCGCGCGGGACCCGGAAAGCTCCAGCACCGCGGGCGCGCCGCCCAGCCGCGCCTTCCAGAAGGCGAGCTGCTCCTCCAGGCGGTCCCCCTGCAGCTGGAGCCTCTCCCAGAGGGCGTAGTCCGCGTACTGAACCGGGAGCTCCGGGAGGGGGGACGGGCGCCCCTCCAGGAAGGCGGCGTAGAGCGCGGCGAACTCGCGCAGGAGCACCCCCACCGACCAGCCGTCGGAGACGATGTGGTGCATGCAGAGGACGAGGACGTGGTCCTCCGCCCCGAGCCGCACCAGCACGGCGCGCAGCAGCGGCCCCCGCTCCAGCGAGAAGGGGCGGCGAGCCTCGCGCCGGACCAGCCGCAGCAGCTCTGCCTCCGGCTCCTCGTCCGGGACGGAGTCCAGCTCCACCACCGGGAGGTCGAAGGGCTCCGCCTCGAGCACCCGCTGCTCCGGCCCGTCGGGCCCCTCCGCGAAGACGGTGCGGAGCGCCTCGTGCCGCCGGACGATCTCCCCCAGGGCCGCCGCCATCGCGGCGGTGTCGAGTGGCCCGTCGAGCCGGACCGCCGCCGGGATGTTGTAGACGGCGCTCCCCGGGTGGAGCCGGTCGTGGAACCACAGGCGCTGCTGCGCGAAGGAGAGCGGAGCGGATCCGCCCCCCGGCCGGGGAGTGATCGGGGTGGCGGGGGCGGGGCTCCCCTGCGCGGCGGCCACGTGGCGGGCCACCTGCGCCACGGTCGGCGACTCGAAGAGCGTCCGCAGGGGGAGGTCCGTCCCGAACAGCTCGCGCACCCGGGCCACCAGCCGGGTGGCGCTCAGAGAGTGCCCGCCCAGCTCGAAGAAGTCGTCGTGCACCCCCACCTCGCGCATCTCCAGCACCTCCTCCCACTCCCGCACCAGCGCCTCCTCCACCGGGTCGCGGGGGGGGACGTAGCGGGTCTCGATCGCCCCGCGGCTCCCCTCCGGCTCGGGGAGCGCACGCCGGTCCACCTTCCCGTTGGGGGTCAGCGGAAGCTCGCCGAGCGGCACGAAGACGGCGGGGACCATGTAGTCCGGGAGCCGCTCCGCCAGGTAGGCGCGGAGGGCGCCCGTGGAGAGGTCCCCGGGGGCGTCGGGGACCACGTAGGCCACCAGCCGCAGCTCTCCGCGCGCGTCCGGACGCGCGGAGACCACGGCGTCGCGCAGGGCGGGGTGCGCCCCGAGCACCGCCTCCACCTCTCCGGGCTCGATCCGGAAGCCCCGGATCTTCACCTGCTCGTCCACGCGTCCCAGGAACTCCAGCTCCCCGTCGCCCCGGTGCCGGGCCCGGTCGCCCGTACGGTACAGCCGCGCGCCCGCCTCCCCCCCGAACGGATCGGGGAGGAAGCGCTCGGCGGTCAGCTCCGCGCGGCCGAGGTAGCCCCGCACCACGCCCGTGCCGCCGATGTACAGCTCTCCCGGGGTCCCGGCAGGGACCGGGTTCATCCCCCGGTCCAGCACGTAGAGCCTGACGTTGGGCACCGGGCGCCCGATGGGGGGCGCCCCCTCGCCGCGGGCTTCGCCGGTGGAGGCCCAGATGGTGGCTTCGGTGGGGCCGTACGCGTTGAAGAAGCGCCGCCCGCCGCGCCAGCGCGCCGCCAGCTCGGCGGGGCACGCCTCCCCCGCCACCACCAGCGCGCGGAGCTCGGGGAGCGGCTCCACGGGTGTGGCCGCCAGCGCGGACGGCGGGATGGTCAGGTGGGTGACGGCCCGCTCCCGGAGCAGCCGGGTCAGCCCCGGGCCCGGGAGGAGCGCGTCGCGGCCCGCCAGGTGCAGCTCGCCCCCGCCGTAGAGGGCCATGACGATCTCGAAGGTGGCCGCGTCGAAGTTGAGCGACGAGAACTGCAGCACCCGCGACCCGGGTCCGTTCCCCAGGGTGCGCACCTGCGCCTCCGCCAGGTTGCAGAGGCCGCGGTGCGGGACCAGCACGCCCTTGGGGCGGCCGGTGGAGCCGGAGGTGTAGATCACGTACGCCAGCCCCTCCGGGCCCACCTCCACCCCGGGGTCGTGGCCGGGCTGCGCGGCGAGGAGCGCGGCGTCGCGGCGGAGCGAGACCACCTCCCGCACGCCCGCGAGCGCGGAGTCCCGCTCCCCCGATGCGACCGCCACCGACACGCCCGCGTCCTCCAGGATCAGGCGCAGGCGCTCCGCGGGGTAATCCGGGTCGAGCGGGAGGTAGGCCCCCCCGGCCTTGAGGATCCCCAGCATCCCCACCACCATGTCCGTAGAGCGTCCGGTCGCGAGCCCGACGATCGCTTCCGGGCCAACACCCCTCGCGCGGAGCAGGTGCGCCAGCCGGTTGGCGCGCGCGTTCAGCTCGCCGTACGTGAGGCGCTCCTCCTCCGAGACCACCGCGACCGCCTCCGGGGCCCCCGCCGCGCGCTCCTCGAAGAGGGCATGGAAGGAGCGGTCGCGGGGGGTGTCGGCCGCGGTGGCGTTCCAGGCTCCCATCTGCCGATCGAGCTCCTCACCGGAAAGGAGCGTCACCGCGTCCACGCGCCCGGAGGGGTCGGCGGCCATGGCCCGGAGCACCCGCAGGTAGTATCCGGCGACCTCGTCCACCTGCGCCTCCTGCAGCTCGCGCCGGTCGTAGCTGAAGTACAGGCCGACGTCGGAGGTCACCACGTCCTGCGAGAAGTTCGCGGCGAACGTGTAGTTGGTCTCTTCGAAGAAGTCCCCTTCCACCACCTGCAGCGAGTCAAGCGCCAGCGCCTCGCGATAGGCGCGGAAGTGCATGTGGTTGAAGACCGTCTCGAAGAGCGGCTCGGTCCCGTGCAGGCGCTGGATCCGGCTCAGCGGGAAGCGGCGGTGCGGCGCGGCCTCGTGCTCCTTCCGGAAGGTCCACCGGACCATGTCCTCCCAGCTCCCTTCCCACCGCGCTCCACGCAGCGGGACGGTGTTCAGGAAGAGGCCGGCCACCTGCTCCCCGCCCGCGCGCTCGGGGCGCCCGTGCGTCACCACGCCGGTGACCACGTCCAAGTCCCCGTGCAGCAGGCCCATGACGCGCAGGTGCGCGGCGAGCAGCACGCTCTTGAGCGAGACGTCGAGCCGCCGCGCCAGCTCCTTGAGCCCGGTGGAGAGCGCTGCGTCGACCGGGACCGGGCGGATCCCGATCCGTCCCGCCTCCGGCGCCCCTCCCCCGTCCCGCGGCTCCGTCCGTCGGGGGATGCGTCCGGGTGTGCAGCCGTCCAGCTCCCCGCTCCAGTACGCGCGGCTCGCCTCCGAGGCCAGCGTCTCCCGCTCCAGGGCGATGAACTCCCGGAACCGGACGCCCGGGCCGGCCGTCTCCACCTCCTCGCCCCGCGCCAGCGCCAGGTAGTGGCGGAAGAGCTCGGAAAGGAGCGAGGAGA
This sequence comes from Longimicrobiaceae bacterium, assembly GCA_035936415.1. Classification (NCBI taxonomy): domain Bacteria; kingdom Pseudomonadati; phylum Gemmatimonadota; class Longimicrobiia; order Longimicrobiales; family Longimicrobiaceae; species Longimicrobiaceae bacterium. Next base: position 7,146 of record DASYWD010000264.1, on the reverse strand, counting down.
CGCTCCACCCGTCGAGGACGGCGTGGTGGAAGCTGATGGTGAACTGGAACTCCGCCTCGCCGCGACGGTGGACCTGGAAGCGGACCAGCGGCGCGCGCGTCCAGTCGAAGGGGCGGCGCTTCTCCGCCTCGATCCACTCGCGGACCGCCTTCGCCTGCTCATCCGGTGCGAGATGGCCCATCTCCTCCACCTGCAGGGGGAGCGGCACCTCCCGGTGCACGAGCTGGAGCGGCTCGGAGAAACGGTGCAGGTCGAAGGAGGTGCGCAGCACCTCGTGCCGCTCCACCAGGCGGCGGACCGCCTCCGCCATCGCCTCCGGACGCATGGGGGCGCGAAGCCGGAAGGTGGTGATGTCGTGGTAGATCGCGCTGTCGGGGCTGAACTCGCTGTGGAAGAGCATCCCGTGCTGGAGGCTCGAAAGCGGGTAGGCGTCCTCCACCCCCGCCGGGAGCCGGCCGCGGTCCGCCTCGGACACGAGCGCGAAGGGCTCCAGCTCCGGCGCTTCCCCGGACCCGTCCGCCTGCTGCACCACCTTCGCGAGCCCCTCCACCGTCGGGTTCGCGAACAGGTCGGGGATGATGAAGGTCAGCCCCTGCTCGCGGGCCGCGGCAAGCACCTGGATGCTCAGGATTGAGTCGCCGCCCAGGGCGAAGAAGTTGTCCCGGACCCCCACCTCCCGCCGCAGGACGTCGGCCCAGATGGAAGCCAGGATCTCCTCCGTGCGGTTGCGCGGAGCCACGTAGGGCTCCGTGGCCGCCCCCTCCAGCTCCTCGGGCGCGGGGAGCGCGGCCATGTCCACCTTGCCGTTGGAGCTCAGCGGGAGCGCGTCCATGACCGCGATGGCGGCCGGGACCATGTAGGCGGGGAGGGCCTCCTCCAGGAAGGCCCGCAGCTCGGCCTCGCCGCCCTCGCTCCCGGCGTGCGGCGCCACGTAGGCCACCAGGCGCCGCTGGCCGGGCACGTCCTCGCGGACCATGACCGCGGCGTCGTGCACCGCCGGGTGCTCCCGCAGCACGGACTCGATCTCCCCCAGCTCGATCCGGTAGCCGCGCACCTTCACCTGCCCGTCCACCCGCCCCAGGAACTCCAGGTTCCCGTCCGCCCCGTGGCGCACCCGGTCCCCCGTCCGGTACAGCCGCGCGCCCGCATCGGCCCCGAACGGATCGGGCACGAAGACCGCGGCCGTCCGGTCCGCCAGCCCCGCGTATCCCCGCGCCACCCCCGCACCGCCCACGTACAGCTCCCCCACCACCCCCGCGGGGACGGGCTCCATCGCCTCGTCCAGCACGTAGAGGCGCGTGTTCGCGACCGGCCGCCCGATGGGGACCGATCCCGTGGCCGGCGTCCGTGCGTCCACCTCGTACACGCAGCAGCCGACCACCGTCTCCGTCGGCCCGTACTCGTTGATCAGGCGCACCCCGGGATGCCGTTCCCGCCAGCTCGCCAGGTCCTCCGCGTAGAGCGCCTCGCCCCCGATCACGAGGGCGGCGGTCCCCACCGCCGCGCCGGCGGGGAGCTGGCGCTCCAGCACCCGCAGGTGCGAGGGCGTCAGCTTCGCCGCCCCGAACTCCGTCCCGCCCAGGAGCGCGGCGCCGAGCCCCTCCACGCCCTCCTCCTCCGCGAGCAGCGTCACCGTCCGGCCCGCCACCAGGGGCGCCAGGAGGCTGGTGACGGTCAGGTCGAAGCCGATGGAGGAGTGCACGGGCGCGCCCCCGCGCCCGGCCAGGTCGTACGCCTCGGCGCTCCAGAGGAGGTAGTTCACCAGCCCCTGGTGCGGCACCATGACGCCCTTGGGCCGCCCGGTGCTCCCGGAGGTGTAGAGCACGTACGCCAGGTTCCCGGGGCCCGCCTCCGCCGCGGAAGCCTCCGGCCCGGCGGGCGGCTCCTCGTCCAGGAAGACGACGCGGGCGCCGTGCTCCGGGAGCGAGGCGCTGAGCGCGCGCTCCGTGAGCAGTACCGGGGCGCGCGCGTCCTCCAGCATCGCCGCGAGGCGCCTGGCGGGCTGGGCGGGGTCCAGCGGGACGTAGGCGCCCCCCGCCTTGAGGACCGCCAGCAGCCCCACGAGCAGCTCCGGCGTGCGGTGCGCATGCACGCCCACGCACACCTCGGGGCCGACGCCCAGCACCCGCAGCGATCGCGCGAGCCGCCCGGCGCGCGCGTCCAGCTCGGCGAAGGTGAGCTCCCGGTCCCGGAAGCGGACCGCCACCGCGTCCGGGGTCAGCGCGGCCTGGCGCTCGACGAGCGTGTGGGCGCACACGCCGGACGGGTACTCCCGCGCGGTGCGGTTGAAGTCGACCAGCAGCTCACGGCGCTCGTTCTCCCCCAGGAGCGCGAGGGCGTCGAGCGGGGCGTCCGGGGTCCGGGTGGCCGCGTCGAGGAGCGTCGCCAGCCGTTCCAGGAGCCGCTCCGCCTCCGCCCGGGAGACCGCGGCGGCGTCGAAGTCGATCGCGAGGGTGATCCCCTCCGCCGTTTCCATCCCCCGCGCCTGCGCGAGGGACCGGGTGGCGTACTCCCGGCGCGCCTCCACGGTGAACGCCACCCCGCCCGCGGCGTGCGTCTCCCCCCTCGCGTCGTAGGCGAAGGCGTAGGGGAGGTGCGGAAGCGAGCCCTTCTCCCCCTCGCGGTCCGCGAGCGCGCCCTCGTCGAAGTACTCCTGCCACTGCCGCAGCTCCTCCAGGCGTGCCTCCGCCTGCCGGAGGTGGTCCGCGAAGGAGTCGGCGCCCCGCGGCTCCACCGCCAGCGGGAGGTACCGGGCCAGCGGACCGACCACGCCCTGCAGCTCCGCGTAGTTCCGCCCGTCGAACCGGCATGCCACCGACAGGGGCCGCCCGCCGTCCAGCCGCCAGAGAAGCGCCTCCCAGCACGCCAGCAGCACGGCGGCCGGGGTGGCGCCGCACGCGTCGGCGACCGCGCGGACGCGCTCCGTCCGCGCCGGGTCCAGGGCGAGCGTCAGGGTGTGCGGCTCGACGGTCCCGTCGGGACGGAGCCGGCCGGCCGGGAGCCGGTCGGGGCGCGGGACGCGCTGCCGCCGCCAGAACCCCCTTCCCTCCTCCGCGTCGAGCAGGTCGTTGAGCCACTGGGAGAGGTCCGCGTACTGGAGGATCTCCTCCTCGTCGGGGGCTCCGCCCGCCGCGAGCACCGCGTACGCGGCGCCGAGCTCCCGGACCAGGTTGTCCAGCGTGCCGGAATCGGCGCAGAGCGCCGGGAGCGAGAGGAGCAGCAGGTGCTCGTCCGGCGAGAGCCGGACGAGGGCGGCCCGCAGCACGGCCCCCCCCTGCGGATCGTACGGCTCCCGCCAGAGCTCCTCGGCCAGGGCCCGCGCGCGGTCGGAATCGCCGTCCTCCTCGCGCCACCCCGCAGGCACGTCGTCGTCCACCACCTGCACGGGGACGGAGCGTCCGGGGAGGAGGCGGAAGCGGGTGCGGAGGACCTCGTGACGCCGGACGAGCTCGTCCAGGCTCCTCCGCAGGAGCTGCGCGTCGACCCCGCCCCGGATCCGCACCTGGCAGAGGACCCGGAGCGCCGACGAGCCGTCCGCGCCCGCGGACGACCAGACGCTTCGCTGCTGAGGAGAAAGCCTGAAGCCCTGCATCACCGTTTCCGTTGTCACGAGGCTGCGCCCTGTGCGAGGAGAAAGGAGGGGAACGGCGCGGGAGCGAAGACCGGGTCGTGCCGGTCCCCGCTGCGCTGCTCCGGCGCCGTCACCCGGCCCCCGCGGAAGGCGGCAGCCGGAAGGACGGCGCTCGTAAAGGGTCTGGGTGACTGCCGCGGATGAGGCCGGCACGCTGCGCCGGAGCAAGGCAATGAACAGACCATCCGCCACGCCCTGCGACGCATGCGCGCATATCCTTGATTCACAACTACTTACACGCGCGCTTCCATGCTCTCCGGACGGGGAGGTGTGCCGAGCCCGTCACACTCGCCCCCCGCCGCCGTATGGAGAGTGCACACCTGGACGCCCCGGCAGGGACAGCCGCGCGGCGGGCCGCCCTCAGTCGAGCAGGTGGTACAGTCCACGCCGGCTGATGCCGAGCAGACGCGCGGCCTCGGTCTTGTTGCCCTCGGTGAGGCGGAGCGCTTCGGAGATGTACTGCCGGCGCAGCCGCTCGATGGCCGATTCCAGGTCCAGGTGGAATCCGCCGGCAGGGAGGTCGGCCGCCAGACCGGCCGCCGCCCGGACGTCGCGCGGGAGGTGCTTGGGGAGGAGCTCCGGTCCGTCCTCCAGGGGCGCGAGGACCGTGGCGCGCTCGATGGCGTTCTCCAGCTCGCGGACGTTGCCGGGCCAGGTGTGCATCTCGAGCGCCTGCAGCGCCGCGGGGCTCACCGAACGGAGGGCGGACTCGTGCCGGGGGCCGTACTTCTGGAGGAAGTGCCGGCACAGGTGGAGCAGGTCCATCTTCCGCTCGCGCAGCGGGGCCATGTGCATCTCGATGACCCGGAGACGATAGTACAGGTCCTCCCGGAACGTGCCCTGCTTCAGCGCCTCTTCGAGCGGCCGGTTCGTCGCGGCGATGATGCGGACGTCCACACGGATCCGGCGCGTCCCCCCCAGCCGCTGGATCTCCCGCTCCTGGATCGCGCGAAGCAGCTTGATCTGGAGCGCCGGGGAGCACTCCGTGATCTCGTCCAGGAAGAGCGTCCCCGACTGTGCCTGCTCGAAGAAGCCGGGCCTGGACCGGTTCGCACCGGTGAACGCCCCCTTCTCGTAGCCGAAGAACTCCGCCTCGATCAGGTGCTCCGGGAGGGCGCCGCAGTTGACCGCGACGAAGGGCCGGTCCGCGCGCCCTGACCTGGCGTGCAGGACGCGGGCGAGCACCTCCTTGCCGGTGCCGCTCTCGCCCGTGATGAGCACGGTCGAGGAGGTCGGCGCGACCCGGCGGACGAGCTCGCGCAGCTCGGAGATCCAGCCCGACGACCCGACGAACTGCGGTCCCGGGCCATCGGGCGACTGCCTGCTGTCGGTGTGGAGGACTTCGAACGCGGCGGAAGCGGCAAACTGCATCTCGACCTCTCCGGGAGGGTTGACGGTGGAAGCCTCCTTTCGGAGGAGACCTCTACTGTGCGGGGCCTGGCAGGTGGCTCTACGGGTCGATAATTCCCTTCCCGCGGGGAATCCCGTGCACCCTGACCGAAACGGAGCGGGCGGAGCATGGCTCGGCCGTGCGGGACAGGGATCGGAGACGGCGTTCACCGGGGATGTCGTATAATAACACGACTCTTCCCGTTTCGTAAAGTGCTGCCAGCAAACAAAATAAATGGACGGCGCCGTTCGCCGTCCGCTCAGGGCGGTGGGCCCTGTAAGAGACAGCTTCCCCGGGACGCCGCCGACTGTCTCGTCCGGTTCGCTCCGCGGAAGCTCGTCGGCGGGGGGTGGAAGCGGCGAGCCCCCCGCCGGTGTTCGGCAGGGGGCTCGCTCTTTCAGGTGCCTGGGGCGGGACTCGAACCCGCAAGCCTCGCGGCGGGCGATTTTAAGTCGCCTGTGTTTACCGGTTTCACCACCCAGGCGCAGCCTTCAAGATAGCGTGGCCGCGCGGAAGGGGCTACTTCCCGCCCCGGGCCGCCTCCCGGAGCGCCCTCAGGTTGTTCGCCACGCTCGCCCGCCGGTTGTACACGGCCGACCCGGCCACCACCACCGTGGCGCCGGCGCCCACCACCTCCGCGATGGTGTCCGGCGCCACCCCGCCGTCCACCTGCAGCTCGACCCGCCCGGCGAGCCCGGCCTCGTCGATCATCCTCCGGACCCGCGCGATCTTCGCCGTGCTGGTGGGGATGTACGACTGGCCCCCGAAGCCGGGATTGACCGACATCACCAGGACCAGGTCCACGTAGGGCAGGACCTCGGTGAGCGTCTCCACGGGCGTGGCCGGGTTCAGCGTCACCCCCGCCCTGACCCCCAGCTCCCGGATCCGCTGCAGCGTCCGGTGCAGGTGCGGACAGGTCTCCACGTGCACCGTCAGGTGGTCCGCCCCCGCCTTCGCGAACGCGTCCAGGTAGCGCTCCGGCTGCTCGATCATCAGGTGCACGTCCACCGGGAGCGTCGTGGAGCGGCGCGCCGCATCCGCCACCAGCGGCCCGATGGTGAGGTTGGGCACGAAGTGCCCGTCCATCACGTCCACGTGGATCCAGTCTGCCCCGCCCTGCTCCGCTTCCCGGATCTGCTCCCCCAGCCGGGTGAAGTCGGCCGACAGGATGGACGGAGCGATCTTCACCGCGCTCACCTTCCGCCCTCCCGCTCCAGGACCCGCACGCCGTCCTCCCCCGCCACCACGACCGCCGAGGCGAGCCCCAGGAACAGCCCGTTCTCCATCACGCCGACGCGCCCGTCCAGCCGCGCCTCCAGCCCCTCCGGGTCGTCGATCCCTCCGGGGAAGCGGCAGTCGAAGATCAGGTTCCCGCCGTCGGTGACCACCGGCGCACCGTCCGGGGTCCGCCGGAGCGCCGGCTCCGCCCCCAGCGAGCGGAGAAAGTCCGGCTGGATCGCCGCGCCGAAGGGGTCGACCTCCACCGGGAGCGGTGCCCGCGTCCCCAGCTTCCGCACGATCTTGGACTCGTCCACGATGACGACCAGGCGGCGGGACGCCGTGGCGACCACCTTCTCCCGGAGGAGAGCGCCCCCGAGCCCCTTGATCAGCCGCAGCTCCGGGTCCACCTCGTCGGCGCCGTCGATCGTCAGGTCCACCCCGGGGGCCTCGTCCAGGGTCGCGAGGGGGATCCCCAGCTCGCGCGCGCGCGCGGCCGTCTGCTCCGAGGTGGGAACCCCCACGATCCCCTGCCACTCGCCCGCGGCACGCCGCTCCGCGACGTGGTCCAGGAGGTGGCGCACCGTGGAGCCCGTTCCCAGCCCCACCGTCATCCCGTCGCGGATCCACCCGGCGGCCCGGACCGCCGCCTCCCGCTTCAAAGCCTCCGCCGACACTGTCTGCACCGTGCTCCCTCCCCGTGCGGAATGACGTCCGTGCCGGCGCCCAGGCGCGCGCGGCGGCGAAATGTAGCATCCGCCCGGCGGGAGAGCGAGCACGAAAAAAGGAGGGGCCCCCGGGTGGGGACCCCTCCTCCGAGCTTCTTCCAGCGAGAGCCTTACCCGCGGACGCCGCGAGCGGGGACCTCGTACTGGTAGGGCTGGAACTCGCACCCGGGCCGGACCGG